>JAICVW010000514.1 GCA_025935105.1 Nitrososphaeraceae archaeon | reverse complement strand
ATTACCGTATGTAAATTTATAAATGACAGATATTTGGACACGTTTAAATAGAAATTCTGAAGTACCTTAGTAGCGAATTCAGTTTGCACGAGATCTGCTGCACAAGGTGATTGTGAGATAAAATTTCTTGTAGTAGATAATTATGATTCCTTTGTCTACAATATTTCTCAACGTTTGGGAGAACTGAATGTTGAACCCATGGTGATTCGAAGCGACAAAATTACTATCGATTCGGTCGAAACTATGGATCCTGATGCAATAGTTATTTCTCCTGGGCCCGGTCATCCGGCAGACCGGAAGTATTTCGGTGTCTGTACCGAGATTATAACCCATCAAGGGCCTCGGACACCAATTTTGGGAATCTGCTTGGGACATCAAGGGATAATACATGCCTTCGGCGGCCGGATAATCAATGCTAAAAAAATCAGACACGGAAAAATTAGCATAATTGAATACAAAATGGAATCTGAAGGCCTATTTAAAAAAGTGGCCAACCCCTTTAAAGCGACCCGATACAATTCTCTAGTCGCAGATAAACTAATTCCTCCATGTCTAGAGGTCACTGCATCATCACTTGACGATAATGAGATAATGGCCGTTAGACACAAACGCTATCTAATTGAGGGTGTACAATTTCACCCCGAATCCGTTTTGACAGAGGAAGGACCTAAAATATTCAGGAATTTTATTTCGATGGTGAAAAGATGAGTGGAGAACGAGAACGTATCTTCGGACCTGCTGAATGTCATTAGGAAACTAGTGGCAAGGACTAACCTTTCTGAAACTGAAACCCGTTACTCAATGGATCAAATTCTTAAAGGTAGGGCAAACGAGGCTGCAATTGCCTCATTCTTAGTATCACTTCGAATGAAAGGCGAGACGCCGGAAGAGCTCTCTGCGATCCTCCAAAGCATAAAGAGTAATGCCATCGCGATCACTCCTAAAGTATCTGGTAGCTTAGTTGATACATGTGGCACTGGGGGAGACATATTAGGATCCTTTAACATCAGCACAGCAGCAGCAATTATCGCGTGTGCATCTGGTTGTAGGGTAGCAAAACACGGTAACCGATCTGCATCGGGCTTGTGCGGGAGCGCAGACTTTCTGGAATACGTCGGTATCGATTTAGACACTCGTCCTGAGATTGTGCAAGACGCAATTGAAAATATTGGTATTGGTTTCCTGTATACATCAAAATTCCATCCAGCCATTCTTCAAGTATCATCAATAAGAAAGTCAATCGGAGTAAGAACGGCCTTTAATTTGATTGGTCCCCTATGCAATCCATGTACTAACCTTACAGGGCAGCTAATTGGGGTTTGCGAGCCTTCATTAGTAGACAAGATCTCTGAAGTGACGCGAACTTCCGGGGCATCCAATACAATGATTGTGCATTCCTCAGATGGTTTTGATGAACTTTCTAATACTTGCGAAAATAGGATCACATGGATACTAAATGGCGAAATCAAACGCATTATGTTTCATCCTAAGGACATTGGTATGTCAATTGCTAAATCTGAGAATCTTTTGGTACATTCAAGAGAAGACTCTGTGAGGCACACACTGAGGGTGATTTATGGCCTTGGTGATTCAGCTAGGGAGGATATTGCCCTCTTGAATGCCGCCGCAGCATTAGTAATAGGTGACATGGCCGGGGACTTAGGTGAAGGTATTCAGATAGCACGCCAATCCGTGAGAGAAGGAACCCCAAGGAAAAAATTATACGAGTTGATCAAACTATGTGGCGACTTGGACAAGCTGAGAAAAGCCGAAGACAAGTTTCTTTCTTTATAGATTCAATTCATTCATACTACATCTCAACTAAGGAATACCAATGTTGTTGCCACATATCATCACTATGGAATAGTATAGCACGATTTACATTACTGATTAACAAAGTTGTTTTTGAACAATACCAGTGCATCAAAAAGGCTAAGAGCGGAGGTGGGTATAAAAAATAGAGAGCGAGAGCAAACAAATGGTCACCTTTACCATAGAACTCATCCATTTGCATCCGCTAATTGTCCTTATTACTTTCTCCTTTGCGTAGATTTGCCCTTTGGGTGAGTGGTTTTGAGTGTTGGTTTCCGGTTTGCTGCTTTAACTTTTGCTACTTTCTTCCCACTAGCTCCACCTATTTTGAACATCTTAGTTCCGCAAACAGTGCAGATCCCAGAAAGTGCCTGTTGACCATTTTTCATAGTTATCAACTTCTCTCCCTTCATGTCTCGCTTCGACCTACATTTCACACAATAAGCCTGTGTTGTCAACTTAAAGTAAATTCTCGTGCCAGGATATAAGAATAGCTGTTTTTTAGCCTGTTACTGGACAATATTCATCCAAAAAGTACACATTTTAAAAGATCTTTGTCGCTAATCTTTTGGAAACCTTACAGGCTCCTCTTTTTATATACCGTAAATTTCAAAAATGGTAGTGTGGACTGGGTAAATACTTGGACTTCCATTATATTTTTATTTGATTGATTGCAATTGTTAAGTAATCAGGTAAGCAAACGTATTGAGCCATACAGACCGAAATCAGCTTGACAATCTTGATTCTAAGAATTGGCATGAATTGGTGTCTAGCAAGCGACAACTGCTCAAGAATCTAAAGGACACCACGGATAAAATTATTGATATTGAGAAAAATGGCATTCACGGAATAAACGAAATGATTCACCCAGAAAAAAATATAGTCTTCGATATATCAAGGAAACTGGCCGAAGTTAGAGCCGAGATGACTAATTTGAATTCTCAATTGATGGCCATAAGTGAGAATATCGTTAAGTCAAAAAATTTTGTTGTAATTATGCAACTTAGAGTTCCTTCAGAAAATGAGGCCGACTTGCGCAGAAGTTTTGAGTTCAACCAGAATTTAGTTACAAATAAGCAGTACAAGAATGAACGTAATAAAAACGAAGCTATATCGCTAATGAATGATGCTTCTATGAAGCTTGAAGCAATTAAGGCATTACGCATAGTGAACGAACAACTTGAACATCTAAATTTTCAAGCCAAAGAGATCGAACAAAAGCTAAACACACTCGATATTGAAAAGAGATCATTACAATCCAATTATGACAATAGTCAACGTAAATTGCATATACTTTACAATGAT
>JAICVW010000555.1 GCA_025935105.1 Nitrososphaeraceae archaeon | reverse complement strand
TTTATGTGTTCGATAACAAGCTGCTCCTTCTTATTGAGGTCATAATTTTCATAAATTCTCTGCGTGGGCTCTATGGCAAAAATTGGTTTTCCCTTTCGTATTATGTGATCAATATCGTCTTTCATTTGTTCTAATTCATTTTTTTCAACAAATATTTTTGGCATGTATATTTCACGTATAGTTCTATCTATCCAGTGTATAAAGTGTAATATATACGTTATATACGTGCGTAAATATATCCGTCAATGAAAAAGTGCGAAGCAATCGGATGTGATGCAAAAGCAACTGCCAAAGTTATAGCTAAAGTAGGGGCCGGAGAGACAATTTATCTGTTCCTTTGCGAAAACTGCAAGCCAAAATTTATTCACCATTGGGAAGATGATCAACATGTCCAGGGCCACAGTTAACCAGTTCACTGAGCTTGAAGTTGCCATGAAAAAGCATGCAGAATTTATCGTTGTTAATGAGCAGAGAACCTTCAGCTTTCTTGATTTTCTACACTTTGAAGTGGATGGCATGGAACATACGATGACACACGGCACATTCAGGAATAAGATTTCCAAACTTAGAGAAAATGGAATAGTCGAACCTGCATTCAATTCTGGAATTGCGTTCTATACATTGAAGGGAGTACAATTAGGAAAGAATAATGCAACTTCCTTGATGACACCTAACCGTATACGGGTTCTCTTACAACATATGCATCGAGTACCAAACATAAAGAAACATTTTTTGTACAAGATTATTAAAAATCATCCATTTGATAGAGCTGCAGTACATGATTTACAGCTCAAGTTTGTTGCTACTGGATTATGGTATCTCCTTTCAAACAATAATAGTACTTCGAATATTACGTTAGATCCTATTAGCAAAGATATACGATTAGAGAACAGAGTCATTAACGGATTAGAAATCCAAACAACTATCCATCATACCGATACAGTAACGGTAGTCGTTGGTTGTTCGGACGCTCCAGTTGCAGCAGACGTAGATGGCATTATCAAATTGTCTGATGCACTATCAATTATCGAAGAAGAATTACATCGACTGATTCAAGAGCATGTTAGTAAAAGCTATTCACAAATAGAGACAGAACTTCCAAATCACATGTCATGGGTAGTGACAAGGTGGGACTTCGGCACTGATGATTTAGTTACCTATACAGGTGAAAAGTTTTTCTTTAGCTGGAAGATTTCACTGAATGTTTTACTTGTAATCTACACAAAGCAATGGGGTGAAAACAACTGTCGAATAAGAGCAGAATTACGAGAATTCCCTAATAAGCCACTTGGCAAGGCACTAATTGAAAGGCTAAATCCGAAAAAGGGGTCGTAAAAAAATGCCATCTTTTATCCCAAACAAGAATCTAGATTCTAACAATAACAAAATTAACCAAAAATACAGATCCCCTCCAACACGTAGCAGTAGCCGTAGTAGTAAGAACAGCAGTTCAGTTTATACTTCAACCAAACAAAGTATGGACTACGTCACCGTTAGCGGGATAGCTCAACGAATAAACGTTTCACCTGACAAATTTCCTGAGTTCTGTTTGAAGGAACTATTGGATAATGCAGTTGAGTTTCTCGAGTCCAACTACAAGAAACACTCTGATAGGAGGTTAGTTGCAGTATTTGTTAAAAAGTACATGATAACACTAGAAGGACAAACAAAGCAACAACAACATATACTTCAGATTGTGGTAAGAAATTCAAACGATAATAATTTAGTTCCCTTCCCAAACTTACCTGCCATATTCAACTATGACATATTCTACAGCTCGAAAAGACATCAGCACAGAATCAGTCGAGGAGCTTTAGGTGATGCACTAAAGGAAATTTTGGCTATCCCATATGCGCTAATTAGTAGTACAGAAACTGGAGATTCATTCATTCACAGGCAGTGGCCATTACCTCTAATCATTAGGTTCAATGGTGGAGAATATAGAATTTACCTAAATGTGAACAAAACAAATGATGATGCAGCACCTATATCCACAAAGATAGAAGGTCCGTTTAAACCAACTAATGGAGACAGTAGAACCGATTATATCGAAGTAGAACTCTCACTCCCAATACTAACAACATCAGCAGTACAGGGAATGGATCCAGTGTATAAACTCGAACAGTACTATCAAAAATACATACTATTCCGGAATAACAGGATTGAATTTCGCTTCAACAAGATTGGATGAATGAATGGTCAATTCAAGATTTAATGAAATGAGATGAGATGAGATGAAAAAAATGACAGGGTGGGAAACACAAGACAGCATCTATTATCATAAGCCAGGTCCATTCATGGATCTTGTCATAAATATTGATAATCGTTCAGCTTCTATATCTGATGCACTTCAGAACTTTAGAGAAGTCAAATGTTTACCAAAGCGATTTAGAGAACTGAAAATTGGAGAATTAAGACAGAATCCTGAACTTGTGGCAGAGCTCTACAATAATTTGAAAAAAGGTATGGCTCCATTATCTAAGATTTCATTACCATATGGCAGCACAGCAGAGCGAGGACGACAGTTGATCAATAACATTGCTTCCTTTGGTAATGTTGATATTAGCAAGGCTAGGTATAAAATTATCAAGGGAAACTATGATGGCGATGGATTAAATTATCATTATCTCTTCGAGATTGCAGCAGCTCCGTATGCTGATTCAAATGTTCAATATGAAAGTTTTGTTACTTTCATTGGAGCCATCAACAATGCCCCTTCTGTAGATGATGGACATGGTTATTTCGAAGGAGCAAATTACAGCTGGATAGATAAAAAGAGAGGCTACGAGAGGAAGGCATCAAGTATAACTGAAATTTTATCCAAATGTGGCTTTGATGATTCTCTACCTGTTGCAAAACAAAAACAACCTTGCATATTCATTGCTAACCT
>JAICVW010000219.1 GCA_025935105.1 Nitrososphaeraceae archaeon | reverse complement strand
GGACAGAATGTGGAAAGCTCTTAAAAGACGTTATCAGTATGATTCAAACTTGAAACCAGCTCAAGAGTTTCTGCTCAATTATGTAAACTCTAAGATTCACCTTGTAATAATGTATGTAGATTTAGTTGGATCTACCAATATGAGTATGACACTCCCCGTTGATAAGCTGGTAAGTATAATTAGAGCATTTACTTACGAAATGTCTTCGGTAGTACAGAGTCATAAAGGATATGTTCTGAAATATGTAGGGGATGCGGTAATCTCATTTTTTCCATCAGGATATAACAAACTACTTGCATGTGATAATGCTATTTATTGCGCACAATCAATGATAACCGTCATCAGAAACGGAATAAATCCTATTTTGAATCAATATGACTACCCCGAGCTCAGTTTGAAAATAGGCATTGATGAGGGCGAAAATACAATTGTCCAATATGGACATGACAAGAGTTCACCAATTGATATTCTTGGTTATTGTATGAGTATTGCATCGAAAATTACCTCGATCACGGAACCTAATAGAATTACAATAGGAGAAGATGTGTATAGCGTAATTCATCCGGCTATCAAGACCAGATTTGCAGAATTAAAGAATCATATACAAGAGTGGAAATATTTCAGTAGGAGAACAGGAAGGCTTTACAAACTCTATTCCAACGAGCATTAGCCAATAGAGTCGGATATCGATCTCTAACTGGTTCGATATAGCCAGATATGTAAATTGGATGCATGTTGAAAAGAAATGTAGCGTCACGGTTAGGCGTGCATAGCTAGTTAGTTGTTTTGAAAGTTCGATTTAGTCCCATTGATGGTGTACATGATGGAAAAATATGTCTCCTAAGCAGCAAGTCCCGAATTTGCCTTTAGGGCAGAGAAAAGAAAAGAAAACAATATAATCGGGTAGATCATCTGAATGTGATATTACAAAATGCCTATAGATTCTGGTGATACTTCATGGATGCTTATTTCTACGGGGCTAGTATTGCTAATGATACCAGCATTAGGCTTTTTTGAGGCCGGCTTAATTAGAAGTAAAAATGCTCTTTCTGTACTCATGCAGACATTTTCGGGCCTCGCAATCCTTTCTGTACTCTGGTTCGTCATAGGATTCACACTAGTTTACTCTCCCCCTTCAGGAGGCATTATCGGTGGTCTCAACTGGACTTTCTTCAATGGTGTGCCGGTTAACAAGTCACTGGATTATGCACCCACTATTCCGGGGGTTACGTTTGCTACGTATCAAATGATGTTTGCCGTCATAACTCCTCTGCTTATTACTGGAGCATTTGCTGAAAGAATGAAATGGAGTGCTTTTGTAGTTTTTATTATAGCCTGGAGTATTTTTATATATTATCCTCTGGCGCATTGGGTTTGGGGTAGAGGATGGCTTGCTCACATGGGGGTTTTTGATTTTGCAGGCGGGATTGTAATTCATACTAGTGCAGGAATGGGCGCAATTGCAGCAGCACTCGTACTTGGGAGAAGAAGAAATTTTGGTCCAGATATCATGGTGCCGCACAATATACCTCTTGCAGTCATTGGTGCTACAATGCTTTGGTTAGGCTGGTTTGGTTTTAATGCTGGAAGCGCCCTGGCCTCCGGATCACTGGCTGGCAATACGCTACTAGTATCCCAGATTGCGTCTGCAACATCTGCTATCGTCTGGATAGGACTATCATGGAGACGGTCTAAAAAGCCATCCACCACAGCAGTCATAAATGGAGCAATAGCAGGATTAGCAGGAGTTACACCTGCCTCTGGTTTTATTAGCGCACAAAATTCATTCTTTCTTGGCATTGTGTTAGGATTTGCTTCCTACTATGGGATCTTGCTTCTTAAAGAGCACCTCAAAATAGACGATGTGCTAGATGTTGGATCGGTACATGGAATAACCGGTATCGTGGGTTCTTTGGCCATAGGCTTAGTAGCTAGTGTAGTCATAAATCCTGCAGGTCCAAACGGCTTGTTTTATGGCAATTTTGCGCAATTAGGTATTCAGGCGCTGGGCGTTGCAGTAGCAGCAGCTCTTGGGTTCGGAGGAACAATTATCATAATGAAGGTTATCAATAAGGTAATTGGATTAAGAGTGAAAGAAGAGGAAGAAGAAATCGGTCTAGACATTACGCAACATGCAGAGAGATCGTATGTAGAATAAAAGAGAACTATTTCTTTTCTTTTCTTCTTCTGAATACACTCTCTTAAAGGGACAAATTCTAGGATTTTTATGTCACAGTGACGATTTTATGTCACGGTGACGACTGTACATTCCGGTTGCTAGCCATCTATCTTTTTCAAGAGGGCTTGTACAGGCCATTTACAGTTACACGTCTTCTATTGTCACATACAATATTATATCCAACGAAATTTATGAAAAAAGTTATTATTACATGATAGTTTAACGTGTGTAGTTGAAAAGAATCGATTTAATAATTCCTCATGAGCGTCTTCATGAAGTTAATGATCTTCTCCGCAAACACCAGGTTGGGGGTTTAACCGTTTATGATGTCAAAGGTAGAGGTCGTGCAAAACACGAACCAGTTGCTATTGGAAGAGGAGTCATGAGATACATCCCGGAATTTGGATCTAGAACAAAAATTGAAGTGGTCGTTTCTGATTTAAATTCGAAATCTATTATAGAAGATGTATTGAAACTCATAAGTACTGGTGCAGCTTCTGACGGTAAAGTCTTCGTGTATGACGTCGCTGAAGCATACGACATTGGAAGCAAGGAACAAGGAGAAAAATCAATTTAGAATATGGACATAAAGTTGCTTGACCTGGCATTGCGGCTAAAATTACATTAGTATGTAAAAAACTGTGTACTATCGAAAATGATAGATAAAATCCTTGATAATGTTAAGGATGGCGCAACTCAAGACTTTTTTACTAGTAACGATGCTCATAAAATACACGCCACTGAAGTTTCTCGATGTACACGTTTATCTTATTTTGAACGAAAGGATCCACTTCCTGGAGACAATCTTGGCAGACTCTCCACGTTAATTAGGAAGGGGGCCATACGATCATTTAGAAATATTGATTACGAATACAAAGTGGACAACAATCTTTCAATAGATGTGACGGCCGATCTAATCCTTGATGATGAATTTATCGTTAAGTTTGAAACCGTATCAAGGCTTCCTGAAGTGCCACATCCGCGAGATTTGCTTTATTTAAATGCGTGTTTGTTCGCTTTTAACAAATTCCATGGTGTCCTCGTATACGCAACAGAGGATGGCAAATCAGAAGAGTTCAGCGTTACCAAGAGTAATAGGATGTTTGAAGAGATAGTCAGAAGAGCCAAGGTTTTGTGTACATTATTGACAGAGGGTAAACCACCTATAGTGGAACCAAGCGATTCATGCATAGATTGTAAATATTATGGAAGGTGTTACAACCGAGAGGGAAAAAATTCGAACTACTCTCCAGAAAACCTGCTCGCATTTCGAAAAAAATAGGCAATGGTCTTTTAATAAAGAGTAAAGACGACTAGCTCTCCCCAACATACATGTTTTTTTGCGTGGGATTAAATATCAGCTCCATCTAATTCATTTTCATTCTACCATCTGTAGAAAGCCGATTCCTTCTTTTGGTGTGAGCAAGATACTCTGGTATCTTGAACTATGTTCAGTCCCACGCAATTTTCTAATTACTCCCCGCCTCTTAACTTCAAACCCTTCTACGTAGGATTCGAAAATTATTAGGCCGTCTGCAACGAATTCTTCGATACCTAGCCCGATCTCCTGTTTACCTATACCTTGTTCTACTATACCAAAGACAGTGCATCCTGCTCCCTTTATGAGTCTGTTTACTATAATTTCGAGCATCCGCCTATGTTCAGCTGCTGGAAGGTCGCTAAGCAGAGCATTCAAGGAATCTATAACTAATCGTTTGGCACCGTTCTCTAAAACTACTTTAGCTATTTCGGCGAAGACATCTGAGATGACTATGGGAGATAGAGGTGAGAATTCTAAATAGTGGAGCTTTCCTGCTTGCATTGGCGACTTGAAATCAAAACCGTAACTTTGGGTCATATTTCGTACGAATGTTTCTTCGCGCTCGAGAAAGGAGGCATAAACGCCAGTTTCATTGGCAAACTTTGCACCGTTCAAAAGAAATTGAATTGAAAAGGTAGACTTGCCGGTACCAGGATTACCCACCAGCAGCATGAAACTTGGGCTAGGTATTCCCCCGCCGGCCAAAGAGTCAAATCCTCTAATCCATGACCTCACCCGTTCCATTCTAACTTGTCTCTTCAACTAGTCAAGGATAAGTAGTTATATAGATTCTCATCTGGAAGGTCATCCTCCTTAGTCTATACGAGATTGCTTAGTTAGGACAATCTTCCGTCATAATGATTTTAAACCACGTAGAACATAATAAAGCGATCTCACATGCGCCTTAGGACTTTTTTGGTCCTGCTATTTACGCTTATAGCATTGATCCCGATATTAACACTATCAATAATTTCGGTATATTCTATTTCCAGATTGCAAGAACAGATCTCAAATGTTTACTATGGCGCCCTTTTGATTCAAGTCGGACTTAATGATGGCAATGCACAATTACTACAGATGAGATTAAACGTTCAAAGATACATTTTGGCTGATAATGCTACTGAAAAACATTTGTTATCCGGTAATATCCAACAGGCAGAAGATAAATTTACTCAAACTTTGTTCGGTTATAAACGAATAACTGATTTTCCTATTCAGGTAATAATACTAAACAAGCGTGGTCAAGATTATCTGATTCCTTACGAGGCCTCACTTGTTAACCAGGTCCACAAGAACTGGCAAAACTACAGAACAGAGAGAGATAACACCCTTGCATTATCAAATGAAAACAAAACCGCACAAGCAGTGAGCGATTTCAATGGTCCAGAGGCTAATAAGTTTGATCAATTACTTTTAACATATCAGAAGATTGTTGACCTGAATACCGTTATAGCGAAAATCATGTATGATGAGTCCATTTCAGTAGTCCAGGAGGCGATTATATATGACATTGTTGCCTCAGCAGTTTCAGCTGCTGCGGCGATAGCAGCTGCTATGCTTCTCTCTAAAAGATTAACGCCACCATTAGCAGAGATTGAGCGTCGCGCCAAAAAAGAGATCGAAAAGTTTGTCAAGAACTCTTCAATTCTCCAAACTAAGACTAAATCCAACGAGAAAAGTAGTAGCATCCAAGATTCTTCTGAGTTGCAACATGAGATGAGTGATTCACAAGGACCATTGATGCTTCTCAATACGAGTGGATACCTAAATAGGGAAGAGAAGCTCTCGCAATCGTTTCAAATACTAGATTCATTCTTCTCTAGTGCTGTTTCTAACAAAAATAGCCTCGTTGTTATGACTAGAAGAGGCAGTAATCTCTATTACAGAACAAGAAATAAAGAGGGTGCCCAAGTGTACATATTGTCAGCATCTGCACAAAGCCCTTTGCATACGTCTGAAGAAGGACTATTAGTAATCTCCTTAAACCAGACCCCTATACTCTTGGAAGCCGTGAGAAGGACGTTAGAGGAAAACCCTTCAGCAACCATCATTTTAGATAATGCAACGGAAATTATCCACACATTAGGTTTTGAAAAGGCATTTTCCCTT
>JAICVW010000175.1 GCA_025935105.1 Nitrososphaeraceae archaeon | reverse complement strand
AGAGGCATAGAAGCAAGGCGGCATGATACGCCTCTGTTCTTTCGCAAATTTCAGCATGAAGTTTTAGAGATAATGTCTAAAGGTAACAATATTAACGAAGTCAAGTCATTACTACCAAAAGTTGTGGATATCTATCATAAGTATGTACAACTTTTGAAGGAAAATAAAGTTCCAATTGATCTGTTAGCCTTTACTAAACGGCTTTCAAAGGATTCTAATAACTACCAAAAACGAAATACCATTGAGGGTAATGCTTTAGCGAAGTTAAATAATGAAGGGAAATTCCTTAAAGCTGGAGAGACTCTACAGTATATCATAACAGACTATTATCAAACTAGATCTAAGAATAACAGGGCAATTCCTATTGAACTAATAAATGAAAGAACCTGCTATGATGTAAAAAGGTATATAGAATTACTTACTGAAGCATGCAATTCTGTGACTGAACCATTTGGGTTGAAAATGACTTTGCCATCAATCCCTAGCCCCTCTCTGCAATCCTACCTGTCATAGGTGAAGGTAGTGAAGGCTGTGAAAGCATTACCAAGTATTAGAATGTCATTAGGCCAGATATTGCCTACCTAACAGGGAGAAAATTGACCCAATTCAGTTCAAATTTCGCTTAGGCAATTATGGTTTAGTGGTTTTTAGTGCCTGCCCTAAGAGGGTTTGTTTCCTATAGCCTTCACTGCTTTCACTGCCTTCACCTATTAACAGATGCAAAGGAAGTACAACACCTGTGAGAAAATAAAAGATACACTTTGAGACACAATATTTAAGATATTTCCAAATGTTTAGTACCCTCCTGTTTGTCTACTCAACCCTGTGATGATTGTTGGGACTGTACATATCATTATTTGTTGCAAGAAAGATTACCATCTAAAAATGTACTTGACGGGTCTGATTTTAAATTCGTCAAGGATGAGAATGAATTCATAAAGGGCTTTGACTTGGCAATAAAAAGTAGGAATCCTGATGAAGCGGAGACGATCAGTAAGTTTAAAGCGATAAACCTTGAGAAAATATTAACAATAAAATCAGGAATGACTGTAAGAATATTTCTTTCAGGAGTAGAATGTGTTCACACGGCTACAGGAATGGGACGCGTCGCAAAACTTTTCACATTCGTTTCAGGGGTCCAAGGAGGATTAAATAATCTTGATCTAACAGATCCCACTATCCAGACATTAATCAACGGTTCTTCGAATTTCGATCTCGGTTATCTGCAAAGCAGCAAAGCAGTTCAACACATGTATGAAGGACGTACTGTAGAATGCATAATGGAAGCTTTTAGAATAATAGAAACAAACCATTCTTTTAAGAATTATCATAAATACAAATGTATAAGAGATATTCTGTCTCATCAAGAACAGCAAAAACTTTACCCAAAAACGTTACAAAATTTTGATCATTATTTCGGTCATGATTCTTTTGACCTTAAACGATATAATCCAGAGAAAGGAGAAATTATCATAAACTTTGAGTCTGACAACACAAAGAAGACATTATTTCGATTAGCAAAAGATCTTATTAATGAGTGCAGGCTTATTCTAGATTTATGATCACAGGGTGATGTCATAGTAGCTACTAGTACGCAGTACAGAGCATTTCAGCAAGCAAGAAACTTTGCACGATCCCTAAGGCTAAAAAGTAGGGAGGAATGGAAGGCATACTACAAAACAGGTAAGAAACCTAAAGACATACCCGCAGTTCCCCCTCATATATACAAAAATGAATGGAAAGGCTGGGGGGATTGGCTTGGTAGTGGAAATATAGCACCTGGTGATAGGGTATTTTTATCCTTTTCTAAAGCAAAGGACTATGCCAATAAACTTAACTTACGGAACTGGAATGATTGGAATAACTATTGTAAATCCGGAAAAAAGCCTCCCTACATCCCTTCTAATCCTAACAAATTCTATAAAAATGAATGGAAAGGTTGGGGGGATTGGCTTGGTACTGGGTATGTTGCTAATCAAAAAAGAGAATTCAGATCGTTTGAGAAGGCAAGACTATTTATTCAATCATTCAATCTAGAGAGTAAAGCATATTGGCCAAAATATTGCCAAAGTGACAAAAAACCTAAAGGTATTCCATCTAATCCGCAGAGTATCTATAAAAATGAATGGAAAGGTTGGGGGGATTGGCTTGGTACTGGCAGGATAGCAGATCAAGATAAAATATATAGATCATTTGAGGACTCTAAAAATTTTGTTCGTTCTTTAAGACTAAAAAATACACACGAATGGCAGGAGTATTGTAAATCGGGAAAGAAACCTGAAGATATCCCTGCCAATGCATCTCAAACATATAAGAATGAATGGAAAAGCTATGGAGATTGGCTTGGTACTGGAACAATTCAATCCCAAAAAAGAGAATATATCTCATTTTCTAATGCACGAGAATATGTACACAAACTTAGGTTAAATAATATCGAAGAATGGAAGAAATTTTGCAAGTCAGGAAAGAAACCACGAGATATACCCGCTGACCCGGCAGGTGTTTATCGAGTTGATTGGACCTCTTGGGGAGATTGGCTTGGTACAGGTTTTATAGCACTAAGCAAGAGGATATATCGCCCCTTTAATGAAGCAAAAAGCTATGTCCACAAATTAGGACTGAAAAACCAGGATGAATGGTTTGAATACTGTAACACAGGAGACAAACCTAGTGATATTCCAGTCAATCCTCGAGATGTATACAAGAATGATTGGATAGATATGCCGGATTGGTTAGGATATGAAGATTCAGACTGGTCCATAAGGAGGGTTAAGGAGTTATTGAGGGATTTGATAAGAAGCAAAGTAATATACCAATGGAACGAAGCCATGTTATTTTCTTTCTTGCTTCGAAAAGGCGTACTGAATTTGGATCCAAATAGAAATAGACATGCTGAATTTTTCAAGAATCTAATTAAAGCAAGTCGTACTGAAGATGGAAAGCATGCAGTAGAAGAATATGTCAATTCAGACTCGGAAATACCACCGGATTTGTCGAATTTGATCTCGGATGATAGTAAAGAAGTTGGGGACGAAATTAAAACAGCAAGTGCACAAGACCTCCTTATATCCGAAGATAAAAGAGATCCACTTGATTATGGAGATAATCTGAATGTGGAACAAATACTTGAGAACACAAGTATACTTGAGTCTATAAATGCCGATGAAGAGGCAATGCAGTTCTACCTGAATTATTCCATCACTGAATTATGGAAAAATGCGTTCAAAGGAAGGAAGGAAGAAAGTATTACCTTAAACAAGGTAAGACTAGAAGGTAAAAATGGAAACAAGTATCATGATATGGTTGTAGAGACATTTCTATCTGATTATGAAGAAACAAAGGGGATTAAGCTGCCCGATGGATATAACTTCAAGAACCCCCAAACCAGGATTTTATATTATCCAACACTTATGCAGTACTATGTAGCATATAAAATCAAAAGTCTTCCATTCTTTGGGAATTTTTCGGGAACAGGTACAGGAAAGACACTTTCCGCGGTGCTATCAAGTCGCATAATAGATAGCAAAATGACGTTGATAGTCTGTCCGAACGATGTTGTTGAACAGTGGGCAAAAAATATACTGGACATATTCTCCACCTCTATTGTCATAACAGGAAAGGAAGCCTTCTACGCTATCTATAATGAGAACAAATATCAATACTTGATTCTAAATTACGATAAATTCAGTCAAGAAGATTCGCCCAATCTAATCTTAAAACTTGTAAAACAAAAGATGGATTTTGTTGTTCTGGACGAAGTTCACTTTACAAAAATTCGTTATGCGGAAGATATAAGCAAAAGACGCCAAAACCTTGATGGCCTGATAACTGCTGTTAGAAAGAAAAACAACCAAGTAAAGGTACTTGGTCTTTCAGCGACTCCAGTAGTAAATAATTTAACAGAAGGAAGGTCCATGTTGGAATTAATAACAGGCAAAATATATGACGATATGGGCACAAGACCAACAATTCCTAATGCAGTTACACTTTATGAAAAATTATCGACTATTTCAATTAGGGAGATACCAGTGTACAATACCCATATAGAAGACAGAGATGTTGTACAGGTGTACGCCGAAAAGCCGCAACATGTCAATATAAAACAGCTTAAAAGTAACCCATTAACCATAGAACAATTTCTTACAGAAGCCAGAATTCCAGAAATTATCAAGCATATACAAGAACAAACTTTAATCTATACAGAATATGTAACAGATGTAATACAGAAACTATCTCGAGCAGTAGAAGCTGCAGGATTTTCTTATGCGTTATATACTGGTTCAGATCATTCTGGATTAAAGAGATTCTTAGAAAAAAAGGTACAGGTTCTAATCGCCTCAAGGCCTATATCTGTCGGAGTCGATGGAATCCAGAAAATTTGCAACAGATTGATAATAAATACGCTGCCTTGGACTAATGCGCAGTATCAACAACTACTAGGTAGATTAGTTAGAAAAGGACAGATCAAAGACATTGTACATGTCTATATCATTAAGGCTAGTATTGGTGGATATCCGTACGATGAACTGAAGTGGAAGAGAATACAATTTAAGCGTACTTTGGCTGATTGTGCTGTAGATGGCAGACTCCCTGAAAAGAACCTTGTAACACCTCAACAAGCAGCAATGGAAGCAATTAAGTGGTTAGAGAGACTTGAACGTGGTGAAATTTCAAGTGTTACAAGAAGAGATCTTGATGTTGAATTAACACCTGTACAACTAAGGCAACGTACAAGAAAGTATGGCGACTTTACAAGACTGAACAATAGAATCAATTCAGAAAATTCTGAGACCACCCATGATAGAATGATCGCAGATCCAGAAGAATGGGAGGAATACCATAGGAAATACCGTGAAGCGCGAAAGACATGGAGCATAATTCCATACGAAGAGATAATCAAAAGATTAAAGGCTTTATCACCAAGACTTCAGATTGGCGATTTTGGTTGTGGTGAGGCAAAAATTGCAGATACCGTTGGCAGAGAAAGAGTATACAGCTTTGACCATGTCGCAATAAACGATACTGTCACTGCATGTGATATTAAATCAGTCCCTCTTCCGGATGAAGCATTGGATGTAGCTATATTCTCCTTATCCTTAATGGGTAGAAATTGGCCAGATTATATCAAAGAGGCTAGAAGATGTCTTGTGACTAATGGCACATTAATGGTTGCAGAGACTACAAAATCTCTTAGCCCTGAAGGAAGATTATCTAGACTAAGAGAGGTAATAACGCAACAAGGTTTTCAAATATATAATGATGAACAAAAAGGAGATTTTACGTTTATTGAAGCAAGAGAACTGTAACCAATCTTTTACCGTGATAAAAGGACAGAACGGTTCTCTTAATGATACATGACCTCAGCACAATCATCCATAAGCTTAATCTTTTAATCTAATACTCAATTTATATCCTTATTGGCCATTAATACCATATAAGGAGATGAGGAATTATGCGTTGTCAGAATTGTCTATCAATGCTTCATTATTCTACAAGCGGAATGCTTTGTCGTGCTTGTGGTAGATTAGAACCACATAACCATACAAAGAAGCTTTATTGTGTTAAATGTTTTGCACCATTAGATGAAATTGAAAAATATGATTTATGGTGTAAAACTTGCTTAATGGATGTAATGAGAAAATAAAGAGCCATCTAAGTGAAGGTAGTGTAGGCTGTGAAGGCTTTGTGTTAGGATAGTCATTAAATCAGATATCCCCTTCTCGATCATGTTATTTTTTCTTGTCTAATTCATTGATTTTATTAATTCGTGCTTGCCTGGATGAAATATGATAAGACTGTAGTCAAACTATAGATGGACGTTTAATGGCCTTTTATATTCAAAGCAAGTGAAGGCTGTGAAGGTAGTGAAGACATTTCCAGATATTAGGACAATCATGAAACCAGATATTGCCTTCTGACTAATGATTTTGGGTCAAATTTAGTTCAATTCTCGCTTATTTAGTGAGGTTTCCAGAATTTTCAGTCCTTGTTATATGGGGATATATTCTCTATAGCCTTCACAGCCTTCACCAATATCATCTATTCTAGGCCATTATTTTTCATCAATATCTATATTGGGAAATTTTGCCAGATATTGTTGACTTGTAATTCCAGCATCTAACAGTTCTCTTTGCAATTT
>JAICVW010000573.1 GCA_025935105.1 Nitrososphaeraceae archaeon | reverse complement strand
ATAAAGGAGCAGATGATATTGAAGATGAAGGAACATCAAAGAAAACGGTTGCTAAGAAAGGTAGTAAATCAGCGGCATCGCCAACAACAGATGAATAATTCCGTTTTGTTTTATGCTCATTAGTAACGGATTTTGCTGAACGACTAGAACAATCGCCTCACTTAGAATAGCCAACATAGCGCAGGAAAAAGTGGAAATCGTTCCTGAAGTCATTTGATAAATCATATACAAGGATATTTGATTAGATGTTTCGCCGACTCATCTGTTAACTCGGCATCATCTTACACTGCTGCAGGGGCTAGCTAGGATGCAACTTTTTTGTATACACCATTGAGTCATATAAGTGCCTTTAGGATTCTAAAGAAACCAAAAGGAAACTAATAATAATTTAATCTAAACCGTGTTAGCGCTAGTAAAGCTACACTTTAGGATATATTGATTGAATTAAAGAACAAGTTGTTATTAATGAATTTCATAGCAATATGGTACTTAGACAATCGGCTGCAATATAGTAGCATTTTATAAGACATATCCAGAGATAAGAAATCAAATGGGGATGAAGTCAATCGTACATAGGTATAGATGCCCTAGGTGCGATACTTTTAATTCAATTAATGTCAATAGAGTATTTGATGGACGGATCTTGTTTAGCTGTTCTAAATGTAATATTTGTGCAATGGTACCAAAGTATGCTGATGTAGATGGGTCTGATTCTGCATATTTAGAATTTTTAGACTTGTATGATAACGGACATGCAGCTAACAGTGATGATTTGAAAGTGATCATGTAGCAGGAGAGAATTTTGAGGCCCCCGCAAGAAATTGACAAATTGCTTGAAGTAAATAACTATGCATCGAATAACAAGTTAGTAAGATATTATATTCTCAACAAGATTATGTGGTAGAATACAGACTAATTCAGGATTCGGAAAGTAGAATAGGATGTCCAGTTAGTAAACTTTCTATAGACGATAGGCTCATTACAATATTATGCAAGAAGGGTATCAAGCATATTTATGAATTTCAGGAAGAATCGATTAACAAGATTCTGCTTGGAGACAACGTTGTTATTGTAGCACCAACTGCATCAGGGAAAACTGAGGCATTTTGCATTCCAATACTACAAAAGATATCAGAATGCTTGTATTCCTTATGTTCAAAGCCAAATCAAACAAGACCAATAGAAGGACAAATATGCGCGATATTTTTATATCCTACTAAAGCCCTCGCAAGAGATCAACTTCCGAAAATAATGACACTCGCAGCGAGTCTCGGGATAAGTGTAGATATATTTGATGGGGATACATCCCAAGTCCAAAAGAATAGAATATTAACAGTGGCTCCCCAGATAATCATTACAAATTTTGATGTGCTTCATTATCATCTTATGCATAAAACGGCATTTTCATTTGCAGTTAAAACCTCCCAATTTTTAGTCATAGATGAAGCTCATGTATATACGGGGATATTTGGAGCAAACGTCCACTATATTGTAAGGAGGCTCGAAAGGTTATGCACAAATCAGTTACAAATAGTTGCTGCCTCTGCTACATTACCGAATGCCGGTCAATTCTGTAAAGCACTATTTGGGCGGGAGATGAGAGTTATTCAAGGCGAGGGCAGAAGAGGAAAGGTTAATTTCGTAATGCTTTTTCCATCTTTGCGTTCCAACAGGTCTCTTGTTATAGATCTTGTTAAGCAAACTAGTGGAGAAGGTCACAAAACGATTGCATTCAATAATTCACACCTTGGTTCTGAATTATTATCTTTTTACCTGTCTATGCAAGGGATAAAAAATAAAGTTCATAGAGCAGGATTACTGCCGTCTGTGCGGAGAACAGTAGAACAAGCATTCAAGTACGGTAAGCTAATGGCAATTTCTGCGACACCAACTTTGGAGCTAGGTATTGACATAGGCAATGTGGATGCCGTCATATCTGGTATTGTGTCAATTAATAGGCTAACACAGAGACTAGGTAGGGCCGCAAGGCGAGGTCAAGAAGGATACGCCTTTTTGGCATTGGGAAACGATCCAATTAGTCAGTATTATAGCTTGCATCCGGACGATTACTTTGCAGACGAAGAGCAGGTCTGTACTGACCCCTCAAACCCCTTCGTACAAGAATACCAAATTCTTGCTATGGCTTGCGATAAGCCTATCTCTAAATCAGAATTAGAAAATGATAACAGCTATATGGCCATGAGTAAAACTATCCAAATTCTTATTGCCGGAGGCCTGATCATACAAACCGAAAAGTCTTTTGCACCTAATTTCAAGAAAGCCTATGAAATACTTGATGCATACAGCATCAGAGGTATTGGTAATACTATAAACATATTTTTCAATAAGAGGCGAATAGGAGAACGCGCATTACCGAAAGCGATTGAAGAACTTCATGAAAATGCAATATACTTTCTATCTGGTAGAAGATACCAAGTAAGGAATTTGCATTATGATAATCAACATAAAGAAAGCCTATATTATGCAGAACTTATTTCTATTCCTGATGATTACCCGTATTATACTAAAGCGTTGGTTGAGGAATGGCCTAGCATCATTGAGGTACATGAACAAAAAAGAGCGTTTGGAATTGAAGTAAAGTATTGTTCTTTAAAAATAAATCTGTTTTTTCACTATTAAGGCGAAGCCAGTTAAAACTTACGGTGTTTATAAAAGCAATTTAGCTGTGGTTGAATATTTGGGGCTTGGGATGCCATCCATGATTCAAAGAACCCAATCGGGTATT
>JAICVW010000712.1 GCA_025935105.1 Nitrososphaeraceae archaeon | reverse complement strand
CTTTGGGCCTTTCACGATGCTTGTGTCTGTACTGGTTGTCCTTGTCCTTGGGCTTTTGACTGTGTATTTCTCCTAATTAGTATGTCATTATTTTCAACCTTTACTTCATAAACCGATTGTGGTGTATCTGCTGGAGGACTGTCATGATATGATAGGATCTTATGATCCTACCTTTCCAAGGTACAGCGTAAACCCTGCATTATAGGCCCCTAGACTTTTCAGCAAACTGCATCGAATGGCTTCATAAATTAATTGCGATCTGATTTCTATAATCCTGGATAGTAGTCAATATTATATCGTCTAAATTTATCGTTTCTTTATTTACCTTGAATGCTTTTCCTTCTATTCTATTAACATCTAGTATGTCTTCTGATAGCCGTTGCAGCCTCTCCGCATTTCTAACTATAGCATCTAGCAATTCGTCTTGATTGATATTTCCTTTCTGAGAACGTAGAATACTAGACAGACCTAGTATCGGTTGTATAGGAGTGCGCAATTCATGAGCTGCTATATTAATAAACGTTTTCTGTGCCTCATCACTAGCTTTTAGCTGTTCTATTGATAACTCTAGTTTGTTGTTGGATTGCTTCAGTTGGTCATAAAGATCAACCTGTTTCCACATTGTTTCAAATATTGAAGCATAAGATAACACAGTCGGTTTACTATTAGAATATGTAGCTAAACCCATCCTTGTTAGTCGGGTTTTGAAATCGTAATTATTATTATCGTAGGATTTTCCTTCTCCTTTTCCTTTTATTCTTTGTTGCTTTCCATTTTCTTCATCTTCTTTTATTTCTACGGCCAACGAATACTTCTTATCTACAATTAATAACGATACCTTCGATTGTAAAGGTTGTTCAACTTCTCTAATGTTAAGATTCTTATGATATTTTTTTCCTACAGCCTTATTTTCTCTTTCCGTTCTAAGATTAATTACTTCAGTCTTAAAACTGATATCATTAGATAAGCCAGTTAAAACTCTGACCTTGATATCCGGATTGGATAACAATACCTCGTTTAGAAGGTTCATTATGCCTACCTGTCCTTGACTATGGAATGCAAAAGGTGTAGGAAGTATTATTAGTATTTCTTCACATGTCATATGGACAAGGTTAAAAGCAATTTTTTGAATTTCATCAGAATCTGAAATAGTCTCTATAAATTCTCTTTCCAATCCTTGTTCAATTTCTTTAATTCTCTGTTTGGCAGGGATTGCCTTCTTCCATAACATATCAAAAAAGTATTCTTGTTGTTCCACAAATGCGCGCACAGTACTAGATATAAGCAAAGGCGGTGGGGAGGATCCCTTTAGTTTTGCACTTGCTCTATAATAGATTCCATCCAGCACCCCAAAATTCCCCTTGACTTCATCCAAATGACGAACCTCACTAAAATTCATCAATTCTTTACAATAATTTACATTCTCTTTCGTAATCTCAGTGATGTACCTTATTCTTACTCCTCTCTCTTTCATCTCATAATGTGCTCGAGTGATTGGATGACCAGGTATCACATCCATGGATGGGCCGGATGAATCAAGACAATTATTCAGTGTTGATCTGGCAACTGAAAATAATTTCAAAGTGGAATTAATGATGTTTTCGTCACCATAAGGAATCCGTTCAATTCGGAAGAGAATTATATATAATAAAAGTGAAACGTATCATCACCTGTGAATAATGTAACACAAACAAATTCGGACTAATCTTCTAAAACATTCCCCTCGCACTCGTATG
>JAICVW010000395.1 GCA_025935105.1 Nitrososphaeraceae archaeon | reverse complement strand
CTGGACTTTTTTGTGAATTCCAAAAGTATCTTATTACATTAGCGATATTCAGACCAGTTTGATAAGCATCTTTATTCTCGTCTATTGGACTCTTATTAGACGAACTATTATCAAGCGGACCGTTGTTAGCAGAACTTGTTTCCTCTGTTTTGCTCTTATTTGGTTCTGACTAGATCTTAAACATGGTGTCTTGTCTTGCCTTATAACACTTGGTTAGTATGCATAATAACTATTATAGTCAAAGTTGCTTATTGGTGGACTAAAGATTCGTGTCCGGTTGAGTCCACATGCTTTTTAGCCACTTGCATATCGACAAATTCCTTTTGACAAGGAATACAGCGGTACGTTACCCTCACTACAGAGTTATGTACTCTAAACAACATAAAGGTTCAAAATTACTTGTAGTTGTGTATTGGATGTACTGCTTATAGGTTAGTTTACAATATGCCCTATCGTTTACTTGGTTTATATAATAAATAGTCCAATTGATGTCTATACAAACAAGCATACTTTAGATAACGTATCACTCGTGTCTCGAATTACTATTTATGTCTTCTAAGTGTGCTCATTGAGAGACCCCGTTCTGCCTTTATATCCAGGTATAGTACTTATATTGACGAGTAACGGTTTTAGAAACTGACTTAGATAGTAGTTTTCTGCTTGACTTTATTTCGTTACATTTATTCTTAGTGTCTATGCGTAGCATCGCGCTGCATTTCAATTGATCTCATCTATTTAGTTTCAAATTTGTTTCTGTACAACGTTAGGCCTATCCTCTCGCTAAATGGCTGTCCCCTTGTAAGAGCGCTTGACATTTTTTTGATAAACTCAGGTTTTGCTTTTGGAGGAAGTATTGGCTCAAACGGGTCTACATATGCCTCTACTAAAACCGGTTTCTTCTCCTTATCGTGCATAGCAGTCCTTAAAACATGATTTACTTGATTTTCTCTCTTTATAGAATATCCCTCCACAATTTCTAGCAAAGCCTGCAAAATCAATTGGCGAAAACTCTACACCGTATTCTGGATTACCGAGAAAGCCCATCTGTTCCCATCTGATCATTCCTAGCGTGTTGTTCTTTAGTACTATCACTTTTAACGGAAGCTTATACTGTACAGCAGTACTAAATTCAGCCATTAACATCATAAAGCCGCCGTCTCCAACCAGCGCGACGCACTGTCTGTCAGGATATGCTTAACATAATTACGTACTAATCAATTTGACCCGAATACCGAATAATATGATCTAATAAGGTTGACGAATTTATGTTAACCAGTACCATTAGATTAAGAATTGAAAATAAAATGATCCAATTAGGCTATAATTTGGCATATGGAAATAGGTTTGACAAGCAATGGTTCAAAATACCGGTGCAAGAGAATTGCTGCGTTATCCAGTTATGAAGCCTGGCTCCGATAGATTAGAGATAGATGGCTAGCTCTAGAACTTGTATGTAAACATCGATATTAAGATAGGCTAGCTTAAAGTTACTAACTTATAGTATGATTATGCTATAACCGTAATTCATTTAAAGTTCTATATCCAATTCCAAATAAAAGTAGGACACTAAAAGTTAGATCAGATCAGATCCGATATCCACACAAATAGATTCTGCGAAAAATGAAGGATGAGGAGAGATCTGAATATTTGGCGATTCAGAAGATTAGAGTAATGGCGGTCGATTCAAACACTCGAATTGGTGCAAGCCTGTTATGTCTATCTAAATGCCACAATAACGGGCAAAGACACACCATCAATGACCCCAAGTAGCAAACATAACTACAACTGAAAATCCCATTACTGCTACAGTTGTCCATCCAATGATATTAGATAGCCGCCCATTGATTTTCTCCTTAAGAACGCTTTTGTCATTAGCTATCCTCATAACTGCAATAAGGAGAGGAATAGCTACAACTCCATTAATGACAGCTGCATATACCAATGCTTTAATTGGATCTATGTTTGAGAAACTAATCCAAAGCCCAATTATTGTTGACGCAGCTATTACAAGGTAAAACGCTTTAGCATGCTTGAATTTCTTGTACAAGCCTTGTTTCCATTCGAAAATATCAGATAATGCATATGCTGATGAACCAGCCATTACCGGTACTGCCAATAGTCCAGTACCTATTATACCAAGGGCAAAAATTATCTTTGCTATTTGGCCAGCGTATGGAAATGACTTTACAAGAGGTTCTAATGCCTTTGCGGCTTGATCTGCAGTCTGAATATTGGTTACATTATGGGCATGAAGACTTCCTGCAGTCGTAGTAATAATAGCCCACATGATTATCTGAGAAAATGCCATACCTGTTGCAGTATCTAGTCTCATCATCTTAACTTCTTTTTTAGAAACCTTTGGCTTATTATTACCGCTCTCAATAACAATATTGCCGCCACTGGCTGCCTCCTTATCATCTTGACTTATTTCTAGTATCTTACCTTTGTCCACATTTTCTTCAGCTTCTTGTGAAGCTTGCCAGAAAAATAAGTATGGGGTTATTGTTGTACCTAAAATAGCTACAAACATCATTGCAAATGCTGGAGTGAATTCGATGTGTGGAATCAGGCTAGAAACTAATAGCTGATTCCAGCTACCTCCTACGATTGCAGCAGTTATAATATATGCAAACAAAGAGAGGGCTAGATACTTTAGTATCCTTACATATTTGTTATATGGTACCAGAATCTGTGTTGCTATAATAAAGGCTGTAAAACAGAAATTAGCCTCAATTATAGGAAATTGCGGGAATACAAGCTTGAGTGATGAGGCCATAGCACCTATATCTGCTCCAATGTTTACAGTATTTGCAATTAAAAGAAGACTAGTGAGTAGAAGAACGATCTTTTTTGGATACTTTTTCTTTAAAACAGAATTTAACCCATCTCCTGTAATGAGGCCTATTCTTGCACACATTTCCTGAATCACTGTCATTAATGGATATTGAAATAACGCCAACCATAACATTCCAAAGCCAAATTGCGTGCCTGCTTGAGAGTACGTTGCTATACCAGAAGGATCATCATCAGAGGCCCCTGTTACTAAACCAGGTCCTAATGATTTTAGAATAATGGAAGCTGAGTTCTTTTTATTTATTTGTTGGTTCTGATTCTTCAAATTTAAGTCATTATTAGTGCCTATTTTTTCATCTTTATGTTCATCATCCATTCAACTTGCACCATGGTGCTAGAAGTACGATCCTAGAATGCAGATTATCCATAACAATAAGCACATCATATTTAAGAATATAGACAATTATCCGTATGTGAATTGAAATCCTCGCAAAAATAATCATTGATAATAGTTAGACAGACCTTGACGGTCAATACTAATGTTTGATAAAATTATTTCCAAGGTCATAACTAGCTAACTTATCGCGGTGGCAAGAATGAAGGATACAGTAACCTCTTTTAGTTCAATTACAATACATTGCAATGATAGAACTCGGAGATATGCTACGGGAGAAGATGGGGAGCATACAATTAACTTAACAATAAGGGAGTTTAAATACATATAAGATACTTCCTTTTTGAATAATTCTTCAAAGTCTATAAATAATATTTTGTGCACAGTCAATACAATGAATAGAATGGAATTAAGACTCGAAAATATATCTAATAATTGGCGAGGTTTAGTGTAATCATGGGTTTAGGCGGCGGGCTACTAAATATTATTTGGATAATTATTGCTATCATAATCATTATAGTACTCCTGAGGTTCCTCTTTCATCTCCTATTTATCCTACCTGCAACGACAACAGGAGCAGAGGAGGAGTTATTAATGTATACAAAAGCGTTTTTATAGCGTTAAAATAAGACT
>JAICVW010000244.1 GCA_025935105.1 Nitrososphaeraceae archaeon | reverse complement strand
TCGAGATTGCTGTGTATACTTAGAATATAACTGATGAGATGGATTTAATAGAGGTTCATCAAGAGATCTTAGATGCTTTAAATAGGCTCGAAAATGTGGGCACTGAGTATGAGCTCTTGACTCAGTCAATTCAGCAGGAACCGAATAACAGCACTGAACGTGACCATGCGACGTCTTATCCGCTCAAGACTATGGAAGATCGAGATAACAATACTGGCAATAACGTCACAATGGATCTCAGGACTATTGGCAGAGATGCAATATCTTCCATCATAAGAACTAACCCAAGTTAAACGGAAGAGCGAAAACATAGCAGAAATTATAAGGCCAGCCACCCAAGAAATATAAATCCATTTTGTCAGCTTGTTATGGGATTTAGCCTCAACCTTGCCATCAAACCCTACGATGCATGATTGTGTAAAACAAGTAATAGCTCGCCATTTATCACGCGGCAAAATTGTAGGTTTGGGCAGTGGAAGTACTATGGCTGCTCTTGTGAAGGAACTAGCGAATTTATCATTTAAATCATCAATACGTTTCGTAACAACTTCCCTACAAATTGAAATTGAAGCAGAAAATGCAGGTCTCGAAACGCTTGACCTAAGTAGATTGAACACAGTTGATGTAGTCTTTGATGGGGCAGATCAGATTGATTCAAATTTTAACATGATTAAGGGAGGTGGAGGCGCCTTGCTGAGGGAGAAGTTGCTGATGTCAGCTGCAAACAAAGTAGTGATCCTAGCAGACTTTAGCAAATATGTTGAGCGTTTCACCCGGTCAATTCCTATAGAAGTTCACAAGTCTGCAAGGTCAATAGTCCAACGGAAATTGGATATGTTGGGAGGAAGGCCTTTACTACGTATAGCAGAAAATGGATACCCCTACACTACTGAAAACGGCAATATCATTTTAGATACTTTATTTACGTCAATTGAAAATCCTATTCATCGGGAAATTGAGCTTAGGTCCATGCCGGGTATACTCGAAGTTGGGCTGTTTGGTAGAGCTGATGAATACTACAAAGTCCACGAGGACGGTTCATTTGAAGTATTCGAGAGTGACAAAAAATGAATTACCTATAAGACTAAGCATAGCGTGATTTAGCAGGCCTGGTGGATAAACTTTCCATGGCCACAGGCATTTTCGTCTACTTGTCCATTTTCCACAATTACTCTTCCTCTAACTATTGTATAAATCGGCCAGCCTTGAAGATCCCATCCGTCATAAATCGAATAATCAGAGTGCGATTGAAGAATCTCAGGTGTTACTTTCTGGACCAAATTTAGGTCTACGATCACAAGATCAGCATCAGCCGATCTCTCAATCGTACCCTTTCTGGGGTACAGTCCGAAAATTTTTGCAGCGTTATAGCTAGTCACCTCAACAACTCTTTCAAGGCTTATTCTTCCTTCATTAACACCTTTACTCAGCATTACTGGAAGCAACGTGGCTATTCCTGGGAATCCCGCTTTCGTTGACCACAAATCTCCACCACCCAGTTTGATTGATAGCCTATTTGCGACGTGATCTGAACCGACTGTGTCAATAACACCATTTACCAAACCAGACCACATAGATTGGGTATCCTCCTTAGTTCTTAGAGGAGGCACTACCTTGGCCAAAAGTTGAGGAAAGTCTTCCGTGTGAGTCAAATAGTGGGGGCAAGTCTCAACATATATAGTCGAGTTACCCTTTTCCCTTTCTTTCAAAATCGAATCGAGAGCTAATCTAGATCCGATGTGTACAAAATATAGTTTTGATCCAAATTTCCTAGCAAGTTTCCCTGTCTTATATATGACCTTCGCCTCAGATTTGGGCGGGCGACATTTTGACCAAATCTTTAGACCAGTTTTAGAGATTTTGGATGGGTCAATCAACTTCCTGTTTTCATTTTCAAGTAGCGAACAAACCACTGGATCCTCAGCATGAACTAGTACAAGAGATCCCTGAGTTGAAGCCTCCCTAATAATGTCCGAAATCATTTTATCATCAATATTTACCGGTCTTTCCATCAGTTCATGCGTGCCAGGCTCTAGATCAATCAATATGCGGCCAATATCTTTATCCAAATTAGTATAAATTTTAACCGAACCAATCCCATAATCCTTTTTTAAATGCTGGATATCTTGTATTTGGTCCCTTTTAAGTATAGATGCATGGATTGAATAATCTACAAAGTGTGAAGTTTGTCCCCAATCTATGTGTTCTCTGATGTTGTGGTAAGACGCGAACAGTCTAAGCATTCGCATCATAGTTGTTACACCGCCTATTGCAGCAGATCTAGATTCAGATTTTGCTGCCTCCTCAACGGGAGTGTAAACGCCATAGTGAACATGAGGATCGATAACGCCTGGTAGAACATACTTGCCTTGAGCATTGATTTTTTTGGAAGTTTGTATATTATTAAGAGAATGCTGAAACCCCTTTACTCTCCCGCCTTCGATCATGATATTAGTCTCAATCATTCCCACTTTCGGAACCACTACTTTTGCGTCAGTTATTAAAAGGTCGCAGGAGTTTTGCATTATTATTATAGATTATTATTCAAAAGAAGGGTGCTACAGCAATGTCCTTTGGTCTATCTAACTGTCCGCCTATTAGTCTAATTCTTCCATTTTATGGAGCATCCCACCGAAGGATCAAAATCTTTCTCTATCTTCTCGCCATTTAGGAGTTTTCTTATATTTTTCTCCATTACGTGGTCCTTGGGCTGCATGTCAGGTTCGGTTGCATCGTTGATTTTGCCGTGGAAAACAAGCCTTAACTGAGAATCAAGTAGAAATGGATCAGGCGTGCAGGTTGCTCCATACATTCTTGCAACTTCTTGAGTTTCATCAATCACATATGGAAAATTTAGATCATTTTCCCTTGCGAATGCCACCATGTTGTCGAACCCTTCGCCATCATAATCTGGGTCGTTGCTATTTATACCAATAATTTGGAGCTCTTTAGATGTAAATTTTCGTCGCAGTCCAATGATATCGCCTACGCGTGCCTTTACGTATGGGCAGTGGTTGCACATGAAAACTATCATGACACAGTCACTCTCTTTTGTCAAAGTATGCACGTTATTATCAATACCTCTCAGTTTGAAATCTGGAGCTTTTTCTCCGACTTTTAATGTTTGATTCGAAAATGTTCTTGCCACATGTCCTGTGCGCTATCATATGCTTTTAAAACTATCGAAGCTACAAAACAAGTAACACTGATCGTGCACTGTTGGATCAGAATATAATTATATCAAATAATATTAAAATTTACACAGTTGAATAATCGCGCCTCACGTATGCTACCACGCGCGGCACGTAGGTCTCGCAAACCCCTGCAGGAAACCAGAACGAAGGGTCACCCTAGAGGAATCAAGATCAGGTGCAGCTACCAATCTTGTTCTCATGAATGGGAATATTTTGGCGGACATCGTTGGGCTGAGTGTCCAATCTGTCACAGTAGTACTAGAGTGGCCAATGGACGAAGAACCATATGAATAATCTATTTAATTCATAATTATGCTTATCGTTTAAATTTCCCGAGTCCCATTTCAGTTGCCACTTGGCATTCGAGGATGGATATTTTTATGACAACGTGAGTTGGTCCAAAATCCGACCTTTGGTATCCCACAATCTAGTGAAAATATGGTATTTATTATAAAACAAGCAGTCAAGCGATCAAAAAGCAAAATTTTAATTAACCAACTCGCTCAAGTTGCTCAGTCAGATTCTAATTTTAATACTTGTTTTTCCCCAGTTAGTGTGCTATAACAACCTGAAATGCGTTTAACCACCCCCAATTTGACCACCGATACTGCCCCACACACTTTCTTGGTATATATCTATCAACTCGTTCAATAGATCATCGAAATTCAAATCCTTTCTTCTACTGTGCATTACATCATCCAATACAGAAGAGAGACGTTTATACGTATAATCTTCTACTCTCAATATTTGCATTGCGTACTTCAATTTAGGAGATCCTAATATTTACCTATTATAAGATGGACTTAAGTGGGGTCGGCCGGATTTGAACCGGCGACCTCCAGCGCCCAAGGCTGGAATCATACCAAGCTAGACAACGACCCCAACAGAAAAAAGAGGTCTATTGAAGATGCGGAAGGCTTAACAATATTTTAACGTTCTTGGTAGCAATAGCTCTATATACCATTTTTCTTATACGTTTTGACGCATGAACTATAACGACTCTTATGAAAAAGCTGGAAAAATAGCGTCCCAAGTTCGTGAAAATGCAAGAAAAAAGTACTTTGTGGGGACAACGGTTTCACACATATGCGAGTCGATAGAAACTGAAATCAGGAAGTTAGGAGGAGCTCCTGCTTTTCCAGTCAATGTCAGCTTGAATGAGGTTGCAGCACACTATACAGCAGAACCAAACGATTCGATAGTGGTAAGGGACACAGATGTGTTGAAAATTGACATAGGAGTACAGGTTGAAGGCTATATTGCCGATACAGCCGTTACGATATCATACGATCACAAGTATGATGCTTTAGTAAAAGTTGCAGAATTAGCACTAAGTGAAGCAATAAAGAAAGCTAATATCGAATCCAAAGCTAGTGACATAGGGGCCGTCATAGAAAATACCATATTAAAAATGGGATTCAAGCCGATTAAGAATCTAAGTGGTCATTCATTAGAACGATATACTATTCATGCTGGTAAATCGATACCCAATATCAGAACGATAGGTCCTTCCTTCAAGTTGTCGGCAAATGAGGCTTATGCAATTGAACCATTCGCTACTACGAAAGATGGCGACGGAATAGTTTATGAGGGCAAAGTGCGCAATATCTACAGCATCGCCTCTCGTAAACCATCAAAGCACGAAGAAGCAGACTTGTTTTTAGATCAGTTGTGGACACGATTTAGAACATTGCCATTTGCTATTAGATGGATTACAGAATTTTATGAGGAAACAAGGGCTCGTATATTAACTGAAATACTGTTGAAGAGGAGGAATCTTCACGCCTATCCAATTCTAGTAGAGGGAAATGGCAAGATTGTAACTCAGGCAGAACATACGTTAATTCCTTTGGAGAGCTCTAATTTTGTTACAACAATTTAAGATAAAGTTATAACTTTATCCTAAATATAGTATTCGGCGCAACCTAAATAAGAGAAGTTTGTGATTAACACGATTTCCTCAGCATGGACCTTAACACAAGGTGTTAGCAAGTGTTGCCAAGTAGCAAGCCGATTCTGTGGACCTTAGTTTCAAATGAATAGTCATACTAACAGGTGTAGTGGACCTCGTTCACACACGTCGATTTCCCGAAAAGATATATGTAT
>JAICVW010000332.1 GCA_025935105.1 Nitrososphaeraceae archaeon | reverse complement strand
TCCATGTCCATCTACATGTTCATTTCATTTGAGGTAAATGGAATCGTTGTCAAACATCTACTGCATACGCCGCCAGGTGCGACAACTATAACAGTTTGTCTTCGGTAAACTCGAAATTAATTTTATTCTAATCACGTACCGACTATTAGTAGTTCTAAAACCAAAATTTAATAATATGCTACTAGTTATTAAGTGCATTGTTGCATAACTCGCTATTCTGTTGATATGGTTTGACCTCGTATTTAGATTAGATGATATTACGTATCAGTGGTGATTAACTGGCGTACTTATAATGAATTGTTGGTAAGACGTGGTGAAATAATACTTAATTTTGATATTATTGACAATTGGAAAAATGAACTTCATAAGATGAACGAGGGTAAATAAGATGAACGAGGGTAAAGAAAGAAGGTGCATTATACAGCCTGTTACCCTGTTACCCCAAGGTTTTGGCCCCCTTGAAATTGAAGGCTTTTTCTGGAGTCTCTCCTCATGTTTAAGATTGCATGCCATCTGAAAGATTTTATTGTTATATTGTTTCACTTACTGTCAGATAACGTAATTGACAAACAAACAAACTTGCGAACATGTTAAGAATTTCGACGAAAATATTACATCAAAGACATCTGGATGTGAAGAATGTGAAAAAGAAGGAACAGAATGGGTTGCACTACGAATGTGTCTTAGTTGTGGCCACGTAGGATGCTGTGATTCATCTGTAGGTTTACATGCCACCAAACACTTTTCAGAAAACAAACCATCCCCTGATGATAGCACTTCCAAATAAATCCTGGAAATGGTGTTACGTTGACAAAGAGTATATCAAGTAGACTGTGCAGTATTTGACTCATTAAATTAGGAAAGCAACACTTAAGACAACATAGAGAACAAAAGTAGGTCATAATATGATGGAAAAGCCGAAATGAATAACTGTCGATACTGCGGTCATAAACTGCAGTCACATAGAAATGGCCAATGTCATGCAATAGCTAGCCGATCTCAGATTAGTATTATGGACTGTCATTGTGAGGATTACAGAGGATCAAAAGGTAATGGTGAAACTTGTGCAGTTTGTGGTGCAATAGCGCAATGGGGATTACTTTGTAAGAAACATTATAGTTATAATGATTTTACTGGTTTGAGACTATGGCGTGAAGTGGAAAAAGAAAAGAAATGGAAGAAACGGATTATGTATGTTGATTGTGGTAAAATCGGTTCAGGGTGGATTCTTATTATAGGCTTAACCTGTTGTAATTATGGGTTAACAGACCAAAATGCACATTTGGACTATCTATGTATCTATTGTCCATTGCAAGAATTAGTTGTGCTGGATCCGTTTTGATAGTTTTGATAGTCCGGTAGTTATGGCCCATAGGACATATCATGTGATGTATGCGATGTATGTGATGGCACTAATTGCAAGGCAAATTTTCCCGGAGAGAAGATAGTAGAAGGATAACAGAAGCAAATACAGCTGATGGTCCTAGAATAGACATCCAAAAAGAAAGACAAGATATTAACGCTGCATCGCATACCTCACATACATCACATCAAATGGAGATACTTAATCTATTAGGACCATCGGCTGATGGTATGTATTGATATGTTGGGCCATTGATGTCTGGATGGGAGGATTAAATTTGGGTACAGACCATAGTTCCAGCAACGGAAGATGACCTGTAGATACATTAAGGAAGATGAGAATTAGTATTTGTGTCTTTCAGATTTGTTCCAATAGGGGCTCTTACACTTGGCACAGGCAATTGGTAATTGCTTACTTTTTCTGTCCCTAGAGATCCAAATATGTCCGCAAACATCACATTTGTAACCTTGAATTTGTATTATTGCCAATATGATATATACTAATGGTATATACTTTATTTATTTAGATCTTTCAACACCTACTAATGGTATATACCAATACACTTTAATATACCACTGGTATATACCACGGGAATTGATATGACATTAGATATCTCCAACATGAAGCAGAAGAAGAGGGAGACATATAATCAGCCATATCTCTGGAATACTATGCGCATATATCATGAATTGTATTTTATTGTCAAAAATTTGGAAAAGAAGTGAACTCAATTGCCAATAGAAGAGCTAATCTTTTCTGGAGGCGGAGGATTTCTATTCGGCATATTGGCAGGTTATGCTATAAAGAAGGTAATGAAGATAGCTGCCATAATTATTGGGTTGTTTGTAGTTGCGCTTGCATATTTATCATATAAGGGCTTGCTAGACGTAAAATGGGTTGCAATGGAGAACGTTACAAGACATACATTGACTAATGCATATGAACAGATGTTTCATGTACTTAACAGTACATCCACTCTGTTTGCAGCACATCCATCTGTCGTTGCAATATCAGGACTACCAGTAGCTGCTGGACTAGGGTTTGTACCAGGACTGATGATGGGATTAAGGAGAGGATAGAATTGGAGGTGAGGATAAACGAATGAGAAATCATGGCAAACTAACAAATTTCCTTCTAAAGGTTCACATTCTGGAAGAAGGGAGTTATAGAGAAGATATTAAAAGGATGATGAAAAGAAGCTAGAGAGAATACCCTCGAACAGGAAGACGCATAGTATTTCCATTAGTGAAGGCAGTGAAGGCATTACCAAGTATTAAACACATATGCCGCATCCAGACTAGTGTTATAAGAACTAATTTTTGTTGAATTTACGCTTAGTCAAATCAAGGTTTTGTGATCTTGGTGTCCTTTTACTATGGAAGGTACTTCCATTGCCTTCACTGCTTTGACTCTCCTCACGAATTATCAGATTGAAATTGAGGAGAGGATCGTTCTAGAAAGACATTCTATTTGTGATGACAAGATATTTAATTCTCAGTGATACTGAATATTTCCAAGGTATCCAGCGACAAAACTTGAACCTACGGTCACGCTTGTTGAATGGGCATACCTAGGTTACTCCTCTTCGTCATATCGTTCATACAAAGTTTTTTTATTGATTAAAACTTGGGTTAAGGTATGGACTTTTTAGAAATTTTAGTAGACAAAGCATTCGATATAGTGATAGGTTTCCTTCTTGGAATCCTGATAATTACATTGCACAGGAGAGCAGACCGTTTCGTACATGCTCAGATTGAAAATCTTCATGACTATGTAACCGGAGAACAACACAAACTACTAGACAAGATACACGAAATGACCGAGAAAGAGCAGCTGCTGGACCGTGACGTGCATAACATAATTGAAGAACAACACAAACTACTAAGTGAAATTCATCAGATGCATGAGGAACACATGGGGAATCGAGATAAGGACAGTGATAGGATTAAAGACAAAGGATAGATCTGGTGATAGTAAAACTAATTTTGTGAATGGATTATTCAATCGAATAAAATTCAGTTAATGCATTTATCTCAACCGACCTATTGACTACCCTTCTTCATTTTATAGGCGGAGGTAGTGAAGGCATTACCAAGTATTATGGATTATTAGATCAGGTATAGCCCTAATGACTAGTGATTTTAGAACTAATAATCGTTTGATTCAGGCTTAACCAAAAGAAATTTTTGTGATTTTGGCGCCCATAAACTAGATAGTACTTTCCATAGCCTCTGAAGGCAATGAAGGTATTAAGGAAGGGGGAGATGAGTTCCCTGTGCTGCCTTCAGACCCTTCAGTCCCTTCAGCGTTTCCATCTGGAATCTTTATAGTCGTGTTGGATTCGTAAGCCTTGCCCACCCTAGCAAATTTAACGATATCGAATAGTAAGACATTTCCTTGTGTTTCGTTACTGCGCCAAATTTATCACAAATTATTTTCATGATGGAACTGTAGTAGATAGTGCCGAAATCGGCTGTTCGGTATTGACTTCGTACTGTCGTAATATCCGCCTATTTTGGGGTCTTTTATTGTATTCCACACTAAAATGGATGGAAATTCTTTTTGGGTATAATCGTCGCATCTGACGTCAGCGTGATCTTCTAAATATAGTTGTTTGAGAATACCATACAAGTAAGCGTCTAAGGTATTTTCCTTCTTTTTACCCTTAATCTTCAGGAAGTGTTTAAGCATTGATACTATTTCTTTTTTGTCGTCGCTTCAGAAGGTGCTAGCCCTAACAATGTTAAGATTATACCTAGAATGTGAGTCCACTAATAGCAATATTGTAATAATTTGGGATATAGATAAGTTTTAATGGGCCAAGTCCAAAAAATGGCTGAAAGATTAAATAATGAACTTCGTAATTTCAGACTTGGGCAAGAATTACACATCTTATTGTGCAAAAAGCGAAAGAGCAATTCGAACAGTCTATTAAAGTCATGCAAG
>JAICVW010000282.1 GCA_025935105.1 Nitrososphaeraceae archaeon | reverse complement strand
AGTAGGGCAAGCCTAGCTATTAAGTTTTCTGTTGACCTGTCCGTCTGAGATATCGATAGAATGAGTTTTCAGTTTCCGGCATATTGTTGTTTTGAACTTATGTCTAATTTGCTCCATATCCATTCCACCACCGTAGCCTCCATCCATACCGCCCATTCCTCCACCACCACCGCCAGGCGGTCCAGGAGTCATTTTGGACTTGCTTGCGGCTATCACATCGTCTATTCTCAATAACATAGAGGCTGCTTCGGTTGCAGATTTTATGATCTGTATAGATAGTGCTGAACCATATCATCGATGCCTTTTTGACACACTACTAAATTGGTGCCTGCCTTTTTTATCTTATCAACCATAGATTTGAGCATCTGATTCTCTTCGTCAAGAAACTTTTGCATTTGCTGAGGATCATTAATACGAATCTCAGCACTCATTTCTGTTTTTTCAATTTCCAAGGCAGAATTAATCAACGCAATTTTGGCCTTTTCAATCCTTTTAGGCATACCTGTATGAACAACTTCTTTGTCAAGTATCATACCTTTGATCAATTTAGTATCATGTGTAGACCCACCTGCTTTCTTTTCGACCTTTATATTATCGAGGTCCACGGTTAGACTACCACCATCGATTTTTTCTGCTACCTGTCTTGTTGCATCTACCGCAATTTGATGAAAAGTGGTAAATCAAATTAGTTCTGAACTAGACGGAAGTGGTGGCGGACATGAGAAAAAGCATGCGGAGCAGAGATCCCGAGAGAAAAATTTAACCGGTTCATAAATATGTTGGATCGGCTTATTGTATAGAAGATGAACGGAATAAAGTAAAGGGCCTTACGTTATTAACATTATGGTGTGTGGAATTCTCTTCAATCCGATCACCTTCGTCCCTCAATATGAAGTAGGCGTGATTCCTTATACCGCTTTTTCTTTGATTATTGGGTAATAGTAATAGGCTGTTCTTGTACCTTCTCAAGTTCTGGTTTTTGCTCTAATTCTTCATCTTCTAATAGCCTCTTCTTTCCATCCCTTTCTTTGATCCCATAACTTATGAAGTCGCACATACATTACCATCAATCCTATCACTTAAATGGGTTATTTCATACCCGCTTAAATGGGCTTTTAATTTTGATTTACGGTTACTGGCAATGACTTGATATGAGCTATCTACCATGGCCCCCTAGCTATCAGTTGAATCTTCCTGCAATTAGTTATTTTATTACAGAAGTAGAATTGTGCAATCCAGTTGAGGGACCTAAGAACAACTTGTTAGCATGATGAGATGTAATAGCAAAATCGAACATATTCACAAGTGAGCCAGCTTTGGCATCAAAAGACTGAGTTCCAATTCTTCCCAGACCCCAATTATCTTCTATAAAGCGCAGAATAGATGCCTGGTCAGTTACAGTATGATCTACAAAGTTTACTTTAGAATATGGCGAGATTATTAACAAAGGCAATCGAGGTCCATATCCACATCGGTCTTGATAGGTGCCTTTGGAAGCATGACCACATAGGCCAACATTACCAATAAGAGCATCATTAGCAGGATCGTTTGATTGACTGACTATTGTAGGCATTACATGGTCATACCAGCCGCCAGAGTCATCATAGGTTATGATAACTGCTGTACTATTCCATTCAGGTAGATTCTGTAAACGGTTGATCATATCGACAAGAAAATTCTGTTCATCTATTGGATCAGAGTCTATTGGGTGAGCATCTTGATAGGTAGCGGCCTTAATAAAACTGACAGCAGGCAAATTTCCAGTCGTGACAGCATTCCAAAAGTTGCTTATGTCGTACTGGTGATTTGCTTGGTCGGTGTGACCAATCATAGAATTAGAGGTAGTAGGAAGATGATGGGGATTGGCTGTAGAGTTGTAGTATTGGAATGGGTCTACATCAGGATAGTAATCATGTGTATTAGAACCACCCAAGCTAGTATGGTTTGTAAATGTACATATCCATTTACCTTCAGGAGTTTTAGTGGATGGTTTAAAACCAGCTGAGAACCATCCCCAAGTGATATTTTTGGAGTTTAGAAGATTGCCTATATTCTTTCCTACCATGGATATTATGCCTGAAGGTGGTAGAAAACTTGGTGAACAGTCATCACGAACAGGGTCAGGATTGCCTGTTACTGTACCATTAACAACACCCTTGAGGTTAGATGGTACTGCACCATGTGTTTGGCCAGAAATCAGGTTTAGATGTCCAGGTACAGATGGACCGAATATAGATCCATAAAAATTATCGCTCATCGCAAAGCGTTGAGCGTAGTTCCATAATGCGGTAACGGTGTTGCCATCATAATAACCCATCACTTGGTTTGGATTGCACTTGCCAACTTCTTTTGGATTAAAGCTAAAAATAGGATCACTAAACTGTACAAACTTATTCATCAAGCCAGCATTGTATTCTTTTTGTTCACCACTATAAGAGTGTGTTAAGTCACATATTCTTTGTTGACTAGGATCTAGACGATATGGATTGGCAGAGTTCGGATTATCAGTTAAAAGAGCTGCTGATGCTAATGTACTTAGCCCATTAACTGAAGGTGTATGTGCATTGGCTATAAACTTAGAACCATTAGCTCCATTCAAAGCATGGGGATACGTGGCAAAGTAATGGTCAAATGACACATTCTCTTGGAAGATAATTACAAGATGTTTTATAGGAGTAAGGCTTGGTGCGGAGTAAGTAGCAAAAACATTACCAGCAGAATAGCTTCCTAATAATATTGATGATATCATTGCAAATGTTAATTCCATAGTCAATGTCGAGTTATGTTGATTCATCAACATCGTACAATGATAGTAGATTGGTTAATAAAGTATACTCAAAAAAAAACGTCCTACATACATATCTGTTTAACACATAGGCTATATCATTCTACAACAATCTCTTGCTTCTATAATCAATATGTAGAATATCTAGATAGGCCTGGTTGATTATGCTATATTATGAGCGAAGACTCAGAATTAGAAGAAAATAAGGAAAATAAAGATACTGCCACGGAAGAAGACGAGGAAGTATAGAGATAGAGCCCGGCTCAAAGGAAGGGTCGGTTGAACAAAATCAATAAATTGCCTTCGAATCAAGCCTTATCTTAGTCATAAGCATTCAATTTAGTCATTGTGGAGTATTCGAAACTAAGCCGTTTATAAAAAGAGGTTAGACAACAATTGAAATATATGCTGCAAAGGTAAACTAGTAGTATAGTCATAGTTCTATGACTATACAAATAGATTTTCTATTTTATGGCGTCTTTTCCTTCTCCAGAGATGCCATGAATAATTAGTGGCACCATGCCTTAATTTATTCAATGACGAATTCATTATCTTATAATACTTTTCGAATGTTTTCATTTTCATCTTAACCTGAACGCTGAGTGCGCATTTCTAGTATGGATAATAGTAAAGTTAAAGATCTCTGGTAAAATTTTGAACTATGGGGCATCCTTAACTGCCAGATGATATGATAGTTAAGGGTGACGTACAAGACGCCTTCTTAATAAGTGCTATCGGTGATTTCTTGCTCTAATTTATACACATCAGCCGTTTTTATTATATCAGTAGAAATAACTTGGGAGGTAAGTCTGTCCAGTATGACTCGCAGTCGAATATTATCATCTTGACTCTGGGTATGTCCGAGCATCATAATATATTTGAATATCTCTTGTCGATCTATACAGCTACTTCAATTTCTTCTAAATGATCAGCATTGTTCTATTTACTTTTATCCGATCTAGGGAGAACATTATAACCAGGATTCTCGACAGGTCTTCCTTTGGTATCGATCATGATAGCTTCTTTTTCTTTGTGTTTTGCTGCGGTGTCCGCAGCAAATCCGCGCTTCTTTTGACCTAATCTCCCTGATTCTTGCCTTTTTGCATCTTTGGCTTCATCAGGTAAAAATTCCAGTATTGTCCTTTTTTGCCAATATCTGCAGTCCTTCTCAAGTCTAGCTCTGGCACCTTCGGGTGTAAGATTCGGATTTTCTTCCAGGAGTGCTCTGAACATACTTGGTACATATTCTCTGGCAGTCTTTCGTCGGTAAAAGTCAACTTTTGCCTTGACTTCTTCAAGGAGCCGTTCGTATTCGCTCAAAATCTATACCTAGAATTTTGTCATTCTATACTGACTAACATAATTACGTATTATCCAGTTGGGCATCCATATGGGGCAATATGACCTAAAAAAGTTGACGAACTTATGTTAACCAGTATAGCTATGCTTTTTCCACAATGATTTTATTTCCTTCTTGTCGAACTTTCAGAAAGTCTCCCTTTTTAATCCCAAGATTTAGGGCATATTGCTTTGGCAGTATTAGACTGAACGATTGTTCTCCTAGGATACCTTGGATTCTGCGATAAAGGTGCTCCTCCATGTGGAAAGATCATCGTAGCTCCAAGCCAAAGACTGTAATCTCTACAAGAAGTGCAAAATGCAAAAGTCAACCCCTCAAAGTGGTATTCGGGGGAATTAAGAGGGGCCTTAATACGTCCCTTATAATCTGCAATCTTCCAATCCTGATTAGCATAAACCCCACAATTAGGACAGTTGAATGTCCTCAGACGTAAACTAGGTGCGACATATCGCTTCATTATAACATTAAGACTAAGTTCAATAATTTGACTCTTATTATACCAGCTGGGTCATATTATAAGCACACCCAAACTATAGACAGTAACACAAGATGGTTGTAGATCGAACCACCCCTAAGATTTTGATTAGAATTGAGACTTCGATTTTAAGATCTCAGATTTATGCAGCTTAGGATCTTTATACTTGCAATGATGTTTAATCGACTCT
>JAICVW010000371.1 GCA_025935105.1 Nitrososphaeraceae archaeon | reverse complement strand
TATGACTACGATTTATGCCAACATGAACCGAGACGTGCGATTCCTTCGGTTGATGGTTGAGGCAATAGCATTAAACAATATAGATCAACCTGAACCAGAACACGTCGATGCTAATACAATGGTCACGGAAGAGCACAAGAAGATTTTGAATTGGTTTCATAAATACATGGAGCACTTAATTGGAGACAAAGCGTAATAACGATGTGAGCAAAACTTATTATTCATTATTATTAAAGCACGCGTGGTTATAGAGAAAATGGAATCACTCTGCCTATAGGCGTCGTCAAGTGTACTAAGAAATTAATGTTTAGGATTATGACTGTTTATGATTTCAGATATCTTCTTTGAGTAAGAAGATCGCGGTACTCTTGCATTCTTAGAACCAATTTTGGCACTGATTTTTCTGTTAATATTCTCATCGTTATACTCCGATTCTATTGGGACTCGACCGACTCTATAAAATCTGATTTTCTTTTTATTATCCATTTCTATAACCTCAAACAATTTCAGATATTTTTCATCCATCGTTATGAGCGGCGTTGGATTATCATCATTATACCACTCTGTTTTAAAATAATCTTGACCAAGATCATCAATCTTAATCTGTCCCTCACAATTTTCTGCTCCCCCAACACCAGTCTTCTTTACCCTGAGACAATACAATTTGGTAACAAGATCTCCGTGTTTGGCATAGTGAACATCTCTTGGAATGGTGCCCTTAAATTTCAGCCCTAATTCTTTGCGCCATTCAAAAAATATTTTCATGGCGCCTACTCCTCCAGTAAAAAGGGGAATTATCGCTATATATGTCCCCGCTTTGCCCAGGATTCGTAATTGATTCTGATCCAGAAGTGTAATATATAGACCAAGTATAAAACCAGCAAGGAATATTGCGATCATTATAAGAACCAATGAGATGCCCAAATGGCACTGAATGAGCCATCATCGGTTTAATAATTGCAATTTTGCATGTTGAAAAACATTTGCGCTAAGTTTAAGGACTTAACGACAACATCAAATTTGCTTAGGTAGACTAGTTACCGATACATAGTTACAAAATGTCTGATGATTTTCACATCGACGTAAACTGAACAACTTATTCGATTGGAATCACTCAATCATCGTACTGGTATTGGAGGATAAAACTACCCACAGAGTAACCCGACATGACTCTATGCGGCAATATCTTTTTCTGCAATTATCTCTTTGGCGTTATTCGTACTATCACTTCACCTTCTCCACTATTTCGTTTACCATATTCTTGTGCCTTACTTTTTCCCATATACCGTTCTGTTATTTTAGTGGCCCATCTTAAAACCTCTTTTTGTTTATAAGGCAATATTTTGGCAATACCCAATATTGTTACAAATGAAAATAGTGGTGTCTGATCATCTATGCAAATGCTTACTCGTTTATCAAAGCGAATATTCTTTGCCTTTGTTCATTCACTACCTGTGGTTAGAACGATATCACCTATCCCTCTTTTGCTGTTTTTGTCATCTACCACAAACCAGATTGGAACAACATGAGAACCTCCTTTTTCTCTAACTGTAGCAAGTTTACCTGTAAAAGCACCATGCATAAGGAATCTGCGAATTTCTGTCTTGGACATTGCTGCCATTAATGTTAATCACAAAATTGTCTCTATTAAGGATCAAGTTGACACTTAATTCTGCAATCCCAAGAAGGCTGAGAAGGATAATTTACCTAGAGAAGCTGCAGCCTACCGTGTTATTGAAGACATAGAATATTATGATAAAATCGGGGGCCTGAAAAATGAAATATTCAAAATGATCGTGCAAAAATATGCAATCGGTCGAATAATGGCACCAAGAGAAAAGGCGATAATCTCGCTAATGAGCCTCCAAGCATTAGGCGTGACAGACGAGGAAATATTGAACGTGGATGGCTGAACAGGATGCGCGAAAAATCTCCTATCAACAGATAGTCCATGATAGGTTAAAAAAATACACACACAAAGAAAAGGGAAAAGGTTACCAACATATAGATCGAGGCAGTGGATACTTTGCAATCAATCGTCAACCTGGTTCAATTCAGCAATTCATTTCATACTGAATCCTTTAGACACGCCTGTCCAATTAATCCAATTTTGGTAATTATCCTTGTTGATACTCGCTGTATAGACCACAAGATAATGCATTAATGGAATGGCAATCATTAGATGTACCTGACAGAAATTTAACATTTATAGATTTTTGGATAGTGCGCGCCTAGATAATGTTAGAAGAATAATAGATTCTTCGTCGTTAAAACCTGATGGTTGGAATGGATCAATTTTGGTGCGCCACGTTACGGGAATCCAATAGTGATATGGTTAAAGAATGGATACTTAGAAAAAAAACGAATTTTATATTTGATTATTTTAAACTGGTAGAATAAGGCGCCCGCTACGAGCAAAGAATGATTATGATATTGATGCAGGAGACCGATTTTAAGGTTTGATCCCTATCAAAAGCGCAAGCTCAAGCCATTTCCAATAACAATCTACATCAACAAATCCAATCTCTTTAAGCCAGCGTAGTTGAGTACCTAATGAGAGTAATCTGTCAGAATATTCATCTCGTGCGAATCTAGCAATTGAATCACCAAGCGAATCCAAGAAATGTTCATGGAGCCGCTTTGTAGGTGAGTCTACATGTTCAAGGTTGCAAAAGACACCATCGTGATTAAGTAAGGAATAGATCTCTTTATAGATTGAATGCTTGCGTTTATGAGTCAAATGATGTATTGCTAGGCTCGTTACAATTACGTCGAATGTTCCAAGTTCAGAGAAAGACAGCGGATCATTGAGATTATGTTTAAACACTTTGACCGATGGGTCTCCAGAAAAATTCTCCCTTGCCGCCTTGAGCATAGCAGGTGAGATATCGATACCTAGTCCCGTTACGCTAGGCCGAATTGTTCTTATCATTTTGAGTAACCTGCCGTTTCCTGTACCTAGGTCCAGTACTCGTTTGGCACTTATTGGAATGTGGTCTAGTAAAACTGCTTCACCTTCAGTTCTATGTGGAATGGTATCTGCAATATCCAAGTAAGCCATTACATGTTGGATACTAGACCATTCTTAGAGAAACACAATCCGTCATAGTCAGGTGGTTTTTGGTTAGATGTAGTTGTGGTAGTGGTGATGATCTCACTCATGTCATACTTTCTCTTCCATCGACAATTGCTTTGAGATCAACATCAGATAATTTTCATGATAAGAATCGGCATCAATTCCCCAACTAGCGTATATAGGAGCTGCTATGCTAGCATACATCATAAATTTTGACACTATTCTGCTTGTCTTAACACGAAAATATTCAGACCAATAATTTGTACAAATCATTTTAAAGATAATATTGATATTCTAATTCATTAATCCTCATTAGCATCAAATTTAATAAATCAAACGCATTTATGATATATTAAACAGTGGCTAATTAGTCAGTTATTTCCCTTTTAATCATATGGTATGTGTTAGATTATGTGGCAGATAATTCCCAACTCTGAGAAAGAATCTAAGTTATGATATACATGTCTGCCTTTTACTTTTCCTCGGAACATATTACATGTGATTTTATATTATTGTTTGGTTTTGCTATTGTACTAATCTAACTCTTTCATAATCCTGTCAATCAAATAATCAATCATAACTGGTTTCTTAATAAAGCATCCCAAACTAATAGATGGATGAATTTCCCTGAAAGCATCACGATTTATTTCGCCCGAGGACATATAACAGATTCTGATATTGATATCGAATTCCAAAATTTTTTCAGATAACTGGAACCCATTCATATGTGGCATATTAATATCAAATAATAAACCCGATTGGTAAAGTTATTTGTAGAATGGGTTAAGCTTAATAACTTACTCGAACCTCCAAATAGGTAGTATTTATATATTTGTTATCAAGAACTCATCTGAAAAGTCTCATTAGAACTAGTTTACAGCCAAGTTGAATAAATCTTAGATAGGTAGTTGCTAATCTTTCATATCGGGTACTGATTCGTCTGAAACT
>JAICVW010000125.1 GCA_025935105.1 Nitrososphaeraceae archaeon | reverse complement strand
TCAACGCATTATAACTTCAGGCCAGGCATACAAAGCACCGTCTTCATGTGACATGAATATCAGTTTCTCGAGATAGGACCACCATTAGTTTCGCAATATTCATAGCAAAAGCAATGACTTTGAATGGTAACGGTTGAAAGCTCAGAAATATTTAATAAATAAGCACTAGCAAGATAACGGAATCAGAATTGAAGTTTGACCTCTCGGTAATTTTATTTTTTATCCCTATGATCGCCATATCGGCTGTGCTCCTTCTTTTAGGGGCTGGAATCGTCTCGCACTAGCTGCTCAACCTAATCTGTAACCGCACAACGTGCTGTAGCTAACCCGAGCATGATAAGCTCATGTTACGTTGCTAATAAGTTCAATATGATATTAGCTCACATAAAGTATAATAGGTCAGCTTGAGAAAAAGCTCGTGTTGGTTGAGTCTGTAAATGAACCAAAAACGATCGATGCGGTAAGGTGTGACTACTGTGGAAATGCGATCGATGCATGTATGTGTGAATGCCCCTATTGTGGCGAGGTTGACGCATGTGAATGCTGCTTGTTTGATGCTGCTACCGGTGGATGATCCTAGTAGTAATGGAAAGATCATAAACCAATAAAAGGAAGAAAATGTAAACCAAATCGGTATGTTACCCAACAGAGGGCCATTTGCCAACTCGTTGATCTGGATGATAGGCGGAGCCCAGGGTAGTGGCGTTGACTCTGCTGCAAATATTTTCTCTAGAGCTTGCTGTCAGGGAGGATTCAAAGTATTTGGAAATAGGGAGTATTACTCCAATATTAAAGGCGAGCATAGTTATTTTACAGTCCGCATTTCTGATGACCAAATTCGCTCTCATTTAGACGGCATAAATTTATTAGTAACTTTCGATGCTGAAACTGTCTTTAGGCATTCATCCAATGTATCAAAGGGAGGAGTCATAATCTACGACCCAAATCTGAGCAATGTTGCTCTTAATGAAGTTCCCACAATTGATGCACCTGCAGCTAAGCGGATTGCCAAAATGTTCGAAAACCAGGATTCGAATATTACTCTTGATCAAATGTTGAATCTAGCCAGAGAGAACGGAGCTATACTATATGACGTCCCATATTACGAACTACTTAGGAAATTTTCAACCGAAATTAATGAGCCTGCTTTGAGCAGGCTGACAAGAATGATAAATGTCATGGCAGTGTCTGCATCCTTCGCGGTGTTGGATTTTGACAGGGCCGTGCTAGCCAAGTCTATTAAATTAGTGTTTAAAGCAAAACCCAAAATCGGAGATATGAATGTGCTTGCTTCTAATTTTGCTTATGACTATGTGCGATCCAAATTTGGGCTGTCGGACAAGTTTAGGTTGACATGTAAGCCTGCTTCAGAACAGACAATTCTCGTCCAAGGAAATCAATCTTCTGCGATGGGAAAATTAGTTGCCGGTTGTAAATTCCAGACATATTATCCCATAACACCTGCAAGCGATGATAGCGAGTTTCTTGAATCTAATCAAATAGTAGATCAAACGAATGATGACAAGGGTTCAATTGTTGTTGTCCAGACCGAAGATGAAATTGCTGCGATTGCCATGGCTATTGGTGGTGCGTTGACTGGGGTTAGGACCGCCACTGCCACTTCTGGGCCTGGTTTTTCGCTTATGACTGAAGCACTTGGCTGGTCGGGAATGAACGAAGTACCGCTGGTCGTTTCCTTGTATCAGCGTGCTGGCCCTGCAACGGGTCTGCCCACCAGGACTGAGCAGGCGGACTTGTTATTCGCTATTAATGCTGGCCACGGTGAATTTCCGCGAATTGTTTTCGCTTCAGGCGACATTGAGGAGAGCTTCTATGATACTATAAAGGTGTTCAACTTTGCGGAAAAGTTTCAAATGCCAGTCATTCACTTGTTGGATAAGGCAATCGCTAACAGCGTGATGACGTGTAAGTATTTCGATCAATCCAGGATCACAATTGACAGAGGAAAGCTCGTTCAAAGCTTACCAGAACATACAAACATTGGTACGGCTGGTAACTACCTTAGGTTCAAGCTAGCCAACGGCCCTATCTCAGACAGGATTCCCCTGGGAACAGAAAATGGACTATTCTGGAACACAGGAGACGAACATACTGAAGAGGGACACATCACCGAAGATCCGAATATTCGAGTTAACATGATGGACAAGAGATTGAGTAAACTCGATCTTGCTTTGGAGGATATTCCGAATGAAGACAAGGCTGCAGCATACGGAGATATAGACGATTCACTTGGGCTCACGATCATTAGTTGGGGCTCAACCAAGGGAGCGATTCTTGATGCAATGGATCAGTTAAGCCATGACGGAACAAAAATACATTTTGTGCAAGTGAGATTGATGAACCCTTTTCCAACAAAACGACTCGAAAATATGTTGAATAACACCAAATTGTTAGTGGATATTGAAATGAATTATTCGTCGCAGCTTGGAACGTTGATTGAACGATATCTACATCGCGGTATTGACTATAAGATTGTAAAATACAATGGCCGTCCTATATCAGCCAGCGAGGTTTATAATGCGTTAGCGCGAATCATTAACGGAAATGCACCTAGGAGAATGGTATTGAAGCATGGTACTTAAACTCGCTGACTACAAAACTAACGTTCACAATGACTGGTGCCCCGGTTGTGGCGATTTTGGTATTTTAAGTGCTATTCAAATGTCCCTTACTGATCTGCAGATCCCTCTGCATAAAGCTGCAATTTTTTCTGGAATTGGTTGTTCAGGTAAGACACCGCATTTCATCCATACATACGGGATACATACTCTCCATGGAAGGGTACTGCCTTTTGCTCAAGGCGCCAAGCTTTGTAATCCTGAATTAGAGGTTCTGGCAGTAGGGGGTGACGGAGATGGTCTCGGCATCGGGGCAGGTCACTTGGTTAGTGCTGGAAGAAGAAACGTGGATATGGTTTATATCATATTTGATAATGCTGTTTACGGCTTAACCAAGGGACAAGCTGCACCGACCCTAAAACTTGGTATGAAAACTAAATCATTAGCACATCCTAATATGAATAATTCTGTGAACCCTATTGCTTTAGCTTTAGTGTCTGGATTTACTTTCATCGGTAGAGGTTATTCTTATGATGTGAGGCATTTAAAGGACCTAATCTCACAAGCTATTAGACATAAGGGGTTAGCATTCCTAGACGTGCTTCAGCCTTGTCCTACTTATAATGATATTAACACAAAGGAGTGGTTCCAAGGGGCAGACAACGTTGATCCAGATACTGGAAGACAACTACCTAGGACCTATAAGTTAGAGGAAACGAATTATGATGGGGTTGTTCACAACGTGGAAGAGCTAAACGAAAAAATGGGGGATGTGATTGAAAAATCTAATGAATGGGGGAACAAAATTCCGATCGGAGTTTTTTATAAGAATGATCACATCCCAAGTTACGGAGACAGAATAACATCCAGAATAAATGATTATACAAAGCGGCCTCCGTCAAGACAGATTGTCACCGATAAAGACAATAAACCTATTACCGATATTCGGAAAATTTTGGATAAGCTTAAAGTCAATAACTGACAATTATAATGGCTTTGATCCTTATCTGGATTGTGGCCTTTTCGATGTTTAGATGTTCTTTCGAAATTCGTAGAATTCAGTTAAATGTACTGCATCCAATTGACAACCAGAAATTAGTGTTCTTAACGTGTTTGAATAATATCTTTACAAAAAGAAAAGTAAGGTTAGGATTTGGGTTAATCCCATTTACTCCACGCGGCCATCCATCTATATGTCCACGTGTTCAATTTAGCGCCTAGCGCCGCGATAGGTACAGTCAGAACTGCGGAAGCTCCCGATCCAAGTGCTACGGGACTGTTATAGAACTTTCCGACCTGAGGCTCTATCGGCGTCATGTAAGGTGGTAGTGTGGGTCTAGGATACTTGAATGCGATTTCCAATGGGTCTCGTACTAGGAGTAGGTTAATCATGTTGAACAACGGAAGTGACAGACCGCACAACGTACCGCCAACAAGTATAAGCATGTGCTTATTCCGTCTCGTGGCCCAATACGTAAGGTCCAACAACATGGCTGAAGGTATCCAGACTGGCACAGCAACGAAGTCATACGGATATCCCAAAGCAAACCACGCACCTTTTGCAACCCATGTATAGATGGTCATGATGGTTGCGTAATACGTGGCCGTTCCCGGCACTCCTGTGAAGAGCAAGTAATAGACAGCTCCTACGCATAGCATGGTCGATTGTGCTATCGAGAATACTACAAAGGATGTCCAAGCCCAGTCGGTGTAGAATATGTAGTCTCCTGCATTAATTGTCAGCAGCGTGCTATTGACAGCAACTACAACAATGAATAGGTAGTGGGTTGTACGTCTAAGCCAGACCATAGTTAACTACATACTACGGCGAGTAATATATAAAATTTTATGTCATTCATGGGTTGTTGCCTAATTCATTTTAACTAAATGTAAATAAGATTTCCTGCTTTTCCATTTATCTTAAAAGGTATGCATCATCCTTGACGAATCTAGCTCTCCCCTGGACTGACACTGGGAGTGTCTACAAAATTCTAGACAGTATACAGATGGCCAGACCAATTTGTATACAAAAGTGGGATTTTGAGATAATTTCTGTGTACAAACCTAGGACTCGGGATTAAGCCCAGGTTCCATTCTGGTCTACATAATAGTACATCTTCACCCCTTTTTGATGGGCTTTTAGGGTGGTATTTGGGGGACAAAAATGGGCAAGAGGTGGGCAAGTTTCAAGATATAGGCGCCAGCCCAGATTGTATACGGATTGTGTACAAACATGTTTCAAGGAATAAGTCCACTTCGGGGCAGCAATACTGGAGGAAAAGCATCTATGAGAATGTAAAGTTTGATTTCCCTAAATACGGTGCTAAGTCATAAAAGAGGCAATCGCTGGTAATTGAAAAGCTTTAGCACTTGATAGATTGGAAAAGAGTTATCAATTTCTAAAAATTTGTGATGTTCATCTCCTGGTTCTAAATAATACCATTGATAAATAAATAGTTGTGAATATTATATGTGGAATCCTACCTCTTACTGTTTCGACGTTGGACGATTTCGTTAAACCGGTATGGGTTATATCGAAGGAACGCTCTCTACATTGAGAAAGAGAGACCTTCAAATCAGGATCAAGACTGTGTCAAAGATTGAGACATCCTTTGAGGTAGTCCGTATGATCACGTTACATTTTCTAATCCTAATGAAACTAAAGGAGGCGTTAGGGCTGTTTAATTTGATATCACATATTGTGTCATCCTTAGTCCCAGTTTGTTTACGCATTGTGATCTGTTAAGGACCTCTAGATTTTAGCCTATTGATTTAATTAATCCGAATCTTTTCTGATTGTTCTTTAGTCTGAACCTGCAATAAAGCTGATGATGCCTAACTTCTTCAGCACCAAATATTCCCTCTACCAACCCTCTATAAATATACTGATGCGTTGAATATCTTTGCTGCCTTCTTCCTGTTCTTGCCCTTAGCGGTTCTCCTCCTCCTTTTCCTCTGTTTTATATTTGGAAGCATACACATATCATATAATGATTCAAAGTTCCTTTTTCCATCATAACCCCGATCAGCATTGAATATTGAAACAGCTAGGTCAACTCCATGTTTCTTCAATCTGTTTAGCGTTGTTCTATATTGGAGAATCATGTGTTTTCTTACTTGTGAGTCGTGTACTGAGTATTATCAGATGATCAAGGATAGCTGTGACATGACATGCCATTTCAGATACTGTTTTACACATAACTTTTCAAATTTCATCTTACTTTTGAGGAGTCTTATCTCGTAGTTGTACCCGTCTGTTTCTACACCTCTGCTATTTGACGCAATAATGCCTTTTCTACAACCTGATTCTTTTGAACACAGATAAGCTGACCATGTTAGCACACGTTCAAAGTATATCCATGGTATTTTCTTAAATGTACGTGATATCCATTTATGATCTGGATATGGTTCATTCCACGGTAAATTAAGTGAACGGACTCTACATTCTGAATATCTCTGTACATTGAAGCGAAAGCAACCATCAATATACAAATGCAGACAAGTCTCCCATGAATGAATTGGTTTTCGACTACTAGTACTTTTCCTCTTTGGACGAAAAGGAGGATATTCTTTGACCAGCGAAACTATATTTTTGATAGGCATATCTAGTTAGGGTATGTGCTAGGTGATAACATGGCCAATAACCACCTCTTCTCTTATGATTGCAAGTCAATAAGGGAACGCATACCCTTTCCAAGATAAGTCGAAGATTAAGTCGTATTTACATTCGATTAAAATGAATTATGCAACAACCCTGTCATTCAAAGATGATGTCACGAGAGCAGACGTGTGTACTACTTTAAGCGCTTGCTATACCATAAATTGTAACTAATATTGACGAAAATTTGATTTAAAGAAAAAAGGAAAAGAAATCGCTGCTTTTAAGGACGCATTGGTTTCTCGCCTGTGATCTTCATTATGAAAAAGAATCCTAGGCCTTCGATCACAGTTAGCACGGAAAGCGCATAAATCCCGCTTGGCTCTGGATAAGCCCACGGATATATTGTCACTCCAACGTAAACCCCACCAGCAGTTGCTGCCCAGCATAATGCGAATCCTAAAACATAGATCCTTCGCCAATACCCTGATTCAACCCTGTGTCCTATCATCCTTTCATAATCGGATCCTCCGCCATCCCTTCGTCCGCCTCCGCCTCCGCCACTAGGTCCATATCCCTTTGGTAATGTCATCTACTCTAAAGGATCATCGAATTTACTTTTAAGTTTTGCTGTTAATAGTGAGGGACTTTATTCTAAAGTACCTCATCGAATCCTCCAATTATTGATAACTGAATCATGGGTCCATCCGACGATTTCAAAGTTGTACCTCACCAAAAATAAAAAAAGAATGGTCTTCTCAGACCAAACGGTTGTTTGCACTAGTTTTTGTTCTTGTTTATCTGTCTTTATCTTATGGAATAGCTCTGCTGTACAGCTTTCCTTCTAATGCTAGTTTGTACATCTCTGCTACGTATGGATTCTTTGCTGGTGTTTCTGCTCCTAACTCTACAAGACGCGCGTAGACTCGGACTACATAAGCTAGTGCGCCCATGAAAGCTACTACTACTCCC
>JAICVW010000533.1 GCA_025935105.1 Nitrososphaeraceae archaeon | reverse complement strand
CTGATGCTCCAGGTATTCTTCAAATATCCAAAGGTTGTAGGAGACTTTAATATTACCTCTTTAATTATCTGCTTATTCTTATCTGAAGATATCTTTGGTATCCTACCAGCATTATTTCGTCTGTGAGATCATTAGATAGTTGTAACTTCTGATTCTGAATTTAGTTCAAACTTATTTCTCATACCGTCAGAACCAGTACCTATAATGATATTAATATATTAGTTAAACGTTTTAAATGTTGGTCTAGGATGCATGTATAATAACGATACAGAAGAAGAGAGATCATTTAGGGAGAGGTACGCGCACGAATTGCGAAAGAAGGATACTCGCAGTGATAGACTAAAAGACGAGTTGGTTGAAGAAAGAGTAAAAGTGAATCAACAGCAAATGAAAACGCCAGGACACAGAGGAGAAGAAATAAAACAAGAAGAAATAGACAAAGAAATTGTTAGACGTGATAACAGCAAGCTTTGAAATAAAAAATACGATCAAAAGATCCTAACTACTGACATGTTTGAGTCGATACAGCCTCGCTTTTTGTTTTTTCATGTGTAGACTTGATTTCACTTAGCTTTAGCTTATGCGGTTAAAGACTTAATTTCACTATATAGTCTAAATTATAGTTTTGATCGATTAGATAAGTAAATTATAAATTATAAAGATAGGTGCTGTAATTTGTATGGTTGATTTATTACCGAGATGCATAAAATGCGGCTCTAATGTAGCTGATTCACTAGAGTCAGAGGTAGAGAAAGGAGGTCAGCTAAAGACAGGCCATTATGTCAATAGTGTTTGGTTTTGTGATGATTGTTTCAAAAAACCAGAAGATTATGGAAAGGCAAGCTCAGCCGATGTTTCACCAAATACTCCACGGGCTGATGAAGCAGATATCATGTAGTTATCCGTAGATCTCTAGGAGGGCAGAAAGTAGCCACTATCTAGAACTGTAGAACTGCTAGATGCTGGAATTACAAGTCAACAATATCTGGCAAGTTTCCACATATGGATATCGATGAAAAATAATGGTTCCTTATAGGAAGTATCCCTCAGTTTATAGGCAACAAAAATATCAAAAACTTCTTTTGACTGAGCACGAATCGAACGATTATTAATTCCAAAGGGAGGACTATGCCTGGTCTAATAACCCCTTAATACTTGGTAATGCCTTCACAGCCCTTCACTACCTTCACCTCTGTAGGTTTAAATAATCACAGTTAGATGAATAGAATTTCATTGGAAATAATGCATATACAGCACTCATAGGCATATGAAACATAATGCGCGAACGGTATTTCTTAACATTTATTATATATTGAAGCCATCAATCAGGGCACGCATCTACATACAGAATTCTTCTTAGAAAAGCAGGAAGACACAGAATTGCAATAATGCTTGATTCGCCATATCATGCTTATGATCAGACCAAGTTTATGATAAGTGAAAAAGGGGTGTTTGATATCGAAGAATTGCGTACAGGTAGGAATTCAAAGCCTGAATGGTAGTGGAAATGAATTGATGAGCGAAAACAAGGGTATGCTAAAAACACTCTACCAACAGAAAGAATATCCTGATCCTCGAACACTTCCCCCTCAACCATCATGGCAGCAACCAAGACCGCTTCTTACTCTCACAGACTTGATACCAAAACAATATGTTTCCACAACTGCCAGAATTGTATTTCTAAAAACGGCTGAAAGACAGATGCATTAGGCAGTAAAATGGTATTCTCCGGAATATTGGAAGATTATTCTTTCAAAGTACCATTTGTTTCTCATAAAATCACATATCCCCTGATCAGGAATTCAGTCTATAGGTTCAATTCAGCATACGTTCACGAATTCGAGGATAAATCTCTCCTTCTTATTGCGACTGAACATACGAAAATTGAATCCAAAAACGTAGAGGATTACCGTGAATATGTCTGGGCGGCCAAAATTGAATCAATAAAACGGCCGGTACAATCCATCTACGATAAAGGTAAGCCATACTAGCCCATCTTATTATTCATAGTGATATCCAAACACTGGTGTTAAATGAGCATATGAAATACCTGATGTATTATGGGATAGGATTACTCCGCTACTATCATTACGCTAGAAAAAGAAGAAGGCTGGTCGGCCAAAAATGGATGATAGAATGGCTATCAATGAGTGTTATTTTCCATGTTTTACGTACCTGTTGCCAGGAATGCTCTACTTAGAAGTCTTGGATCTTCAAGTACGGTACATGATAGGTTTCAGGAATGGAGGAAGTCTAACGCATTCAAACGTACGTGGGTTGATGTGTGGTTTATCTGCTTATGATAAAAAGGCTGGAATAGATTGGAAATGGCAAGCGATGGATGGTACAATTACAAAGGCACCTCTGGGGGGAAAAATGTACAGGCGCAAGTAAATCCCAGCACCAGACAGAGCTAAATCTGGTACTAAGCGAAGTATGGTAGTAATGGTAAAGGCGTACCTCTTGATATAGCAGTTGATGCTGCTAATAGACATGATATGAAGATGACTAAAACAACATTATAAAGTATAGTAGTTAATAGGCCAGAACCAACAGCTAGAGCAAAACAACACATGTCTATGGATAAAGGATATGATTATCCAGAAGTGTACGAATTACTATTAGACTATGCTTATACAAGAATAGGAATACAGACACAAAGAAAGAAAAGGAAAAGATTACCAACATATAGATCGAGGCATTGGGTTGTTGAAAGAACACATTCTTGGATGAATAGATCTAGACGATTGCTAATACGTTGGGAAAAGAAACTAGAAAACTATATTGGAATGTTACATTTTGCTTGTGCATGGATTACCTATCGAAATGCGGGACTTTTCGGATAGGTTCTTACTAGAGTGAGACTCTGAGTTTTAATTATGTTGGCTGGGAGATATTCTTTCTGCAGAGCTACGCATTTGCTAGTAGACAAATTGTAAATGTAGCCCCTATCTCATTGGCGTTGTTCTCAGCCCATATAGTACCACCATGTGCTTCAATAAT
>JAICVW010000342.1 GCA_025935105.1 Nitrososphaeraceae archaeon | reverse complement strand
TTGTAAAGGTCTCTTAAAGACCGCTGACTAGAGCAATCGGTAATCATGTCCATAAATATAGATCTCAAGGAAAAATGAGCAGCTAATTAAAATGGGTTATGAATAGTGCCTGCCCATAACCATCCTCAACACCATCCCGCCAATCAAGAGCCAACATAAGTAAGGGTGGTGTGGAAGGTCCGGGTCATATGACTCAAACCTTCTGATAAGAGATAGTGGTGCTGGAATGGCTATCATCAAATAAAATCTCTAATGAGACTTATCTGATAACGTAACATAATTTTTTCGAAATTTATTTCATTTTTTGCAGTTCCGATACGAAGCTCGATAACTCGCACTATTTAATTTCCATGGTAACAGGTGGTAGCAGCTGAGAACAAGTGGTGATGTGTTTAATTTGATTAGATTTGATTACTATCAAAATTTTATCATGACGTTCAAGTGGTTAGTGATTCTACTTATTTCCGAATCTCGGATTTTCCAAAGAAATTTCCCATTTCATTGTTTTTTCTATCTTCTTTATGTTATTAGCAAAATTAGTCCTTACTACACCTGGTTCTATCAGTATGACCCTGATGCCGAACTGTTCAACTTCATAAGATAATGATTCAGTTATCCCTTCAAGTGCAAACTTTGTTCCAGAATAGGTAGAGGAGAGTGGAAAGGCAATTCTGCCGCCCATAGAACTTATATTCACTATAGTGCCACTTGCTGTCTCATTATTGGCAATAAAGCTTGCATCACTCTAATGGCACCAAATAAATTCGTCTCAAAATGATTCTTTATCTCATCCATAGGAATATCTTCAAGTGCTACTATTAGACCGTAGCCAGCATTATTAACTAAAACATCTATCTTTTTTCCTTCCTTCACTATTCTGCCAATGATATCTCTTACAGTAGCTTCGTTAGTTACATCAAGTGGAAGAACTTCCACTGGTAGATTTTCTTTTTGACTATATCAACAAGCTGTCCAGGTCTTTCAATATTGCGTATGGTGGCGTATGTATAAAATCCATTTCTTGCAAGCAACAAAGATGTTTGAAATCCTATACCACTTGAAGCACCTGTAACAATAACATATTTCTTGTCTGCTGCTTTATTAGATTTAATATTTTGCATGATACTTAATTATATAGTTTGATTTTTAAGAGTTGTATGCTAATACTTAATAAGTCTTATAAAAGAGACGCCATGTAGACAAATAGGCACTATTCCCTTTATTAATATCTTCCACGTCTTATCCCAAATATGCAATTTGGCCTACAGCACCCTAACTTTAGTTGACTACAAGAATCATGATACCTCTCAGATTGCTGATTCTTTAAAGCATCTGATTACAAAAGCAGAGAATGCCGGCTTTGATTCATTCTGGGTCATGGATCATTTTCATCAGATTCCCATCGTAGGGAAACTAGAAGAACCTATGCTTGAAAGTTGGACCACTCTATCATTTCTAACTGCAGTGACTTCTAAAATAAAACTTGGAACGCTCATGACAGGCATTATATACAGACATCCATCTATATTAGCCAAGATAGGTGCAACGCTAGATGTCATAAGCAAAGGAAGACTATTCATGGGAATAGGAGCTGCATGGAACGAACAAGAATCACTAGCTTATGGTGTTCCTTTTCCTCCTGCTAAAGAGAGATTCTTAAGGTTAGAAGAGGCAATTCAGATCATACATAAGATGTGGACAGAAGAACCTTCAGCATCGTTTAGTGGCAAGTTCTATCAGATCAAAAAAGCATACTGTAATCCCAAACCCATACAGAAACCTTCACCTCCTATCATGGTAGGTGGAAGTGGAGAGCGCCAGACTTTGAGGATTGTAGCAAAGTATGCTGATGCATGCAACCTATTTGGATCCGTTGAAACTATAAACAGAAAATTGACCATTTTAAAAGAACATTGCACAAGTGTAGGTAGAGACTATGGTTCCGTTTTAAAGACGAAACTAGGTATGGTAGTGCTTGACGATGATAGAGAAAAAGCAAAAGAAAGAATACAGCAGGTCAGTAGAAGAATGCCGGAAGAACAAATTAACGAGTTTGCTTCCCAGTAGAGGAACGCCAGAAGATGTGTCAAGACAAATAGAATTATTTGAAGAGGCAGGCATTCAATATCTTATAGTTGACCTAGATCCTTCTAGAGAACTAGAAGCGTTGGAGGTGTTTAAGGAAGTCATAAGGGAAATATCTTAAATGTTAGACTCTAGCACACTATATCTAGTAGTAGGATGATAAAGAAGGCCTAAGTGATAGTATGAGGTATTTCTAAAATTTTTGTTTTCCTAAGGCTACCTATGAGGTGGTATTTCTCGCACGACCAGATTTCTATGGTAACAGATGGCACCAGTTGAAAACAGGTGGTAACAAACCACGAGACTTTGATAACAGCTGAAAACATAGGGGTAACAATAGGTAACATATTGGTTGCAACTAATTGAGGTGTATGATGGAATGCAAAACTTCCTTCATTACTGGAATTATTTAGAATAGTTTTAAACCGAGGGTTAAATGATGTCATTGATATTCTGAGGATTATCAACGCTGGACAATTCGAATATCTACAAAGAAGAATCCAAAGTCGAATGGATGCTTTAACCTGGGTTGAGAATAAAATAAAGAAGAAAGAATATCATTTGAGAACACTGAATAATAGAATAAGAGAAGAATTCCCGTATAGAGAAGGGTACATGATTGCCATGGCTAATAATACAAATGAACTAACCTATAGGCCTGATAATTATGTATTCATCTCTTCCTGATGGCACAAGCATCAAACACATTCCATATATGTATGTAGCTGTAGCAGTTACAGATCAATTGAGGGCGAAATAGCTATTGGGATATCTGATGTCTCAGATGATTGGTCACATATACGATAATCGTGTTTATAAGTCAAATTTAGCTAGTAAATGCGAGAACCATTGAGGACCAGTCCCTATCAATCTTCTATTTATGTAATTACTATCGTGAAATGTCTTAGGTGTCATAAATGATAGGACCGTCAAGAATGTACTCAAATATGACTTTTTGTGTTATTAACCACTTGCCTTATCAAATCTATCTTTATAGTCATCGCTTCAGTTCTTCTTTGATAGTTCTACTAATTTTTTTGTTTGTTCTATCCCTGTTATCGGTATCCTTTCTGTTTTGAGAAGACCTAACTGGGCTAAAACTGATGCTTGATCCCAGTAGATATGCTCGTGAGAAATTTTATTATTTTTGAATTTCATAATCACTACGTGTGGTATTTCAACATATTTTCCTGTAGGTGCGACATCAGGTAATAGATATTCAACCTCCGTGTCATGTGTAAAACTTATTACAAGTTCATCAACTACTTGATCTATTCCAACAGTACGTGATATTTTAGTGACCTCAAAATCTTTTGGCATTTTTCCAACAAAATGATTTTTATAGAAATTATATACTCCATTATAACCTCTTCCTCCAGTTAAGGTAGGGACATGGTGAACATATGGATCTTCTGTCATCGTTGTCATAGTTGCATCAACATCTTCTTTTTCAAATTCAAATTCTAGATGCTTATCGAATACTTCACCTAGCTTACTTGGTTCCTTATTCACAAAAAGGTATCCATTATTCGTCTAATATATTATTTCATAATCGGAATAACAGATTTGCATCATTAATCTTTAGCAGAATGGATAGGAAGACTTGATTCTATGTGTTTGTAATGGCATACAATGACAAAATGGACCACGGAGGTATAAACTGACTAACACCGTCTGAACAAATATTCAATAATTGAATTATGTGGTCTAGATAAGGTGTCACCTATCTTCCATGCCTTCATGGATTCTATAGTACACACTATTGCCGTACTTCCAACTAGAGGAATACCCAGTTTAGCAATGCTGACTATACCAATTGGCATAATTGCGCTGACATTAACTTATATGACTGAGCAGTATTACGTCAGTGTTCTGTTACCGAGAAGAGGACTAAATCTATTAGACAACTACTAATATCAAAACTAGGGATCCGAATTTAAGCATTCACGAGAGTTGAGGCTGTGCTTAAGATACAATCTGTAGCTTAGAGCCTATCCCAAAAATGGCAGATATGCATATAGCTGAAGTTCTTTCTAGATGGATGCGCACTTATAGGTTAGTAAATAAACATCTCCCCACAATTAGAAAGATTCCTGATGATTTATGGGATGAGATTAAGCTAATACTTCCG
>JAICVW010000688.1 GCA_025935105.1 Nitrososphaeraceae archaeon | reverse complement strand
TAGGAACGAGATGAGGAAGGACTTTGACCAGGTGTTTGGCAAAACAGTTTATAGTTTCTCGGAAAGAGAACGGATAAAACTAGCTTCCTTTCCGTTCGATGGATATTTAATCAGGGTATCCATGGAAAAGGGGGCTAATCACTTTAATGTGATAGAGGGGATTCTTGCGTTGCTCGTGCGTACTAACGACCTATAGTGTCGATAAACGTCACGAGGATTATTTGTTATGTTGGAGTGAGAATTGAAGTTTGTCATTACACCAATGCATAAGGTGTGGAATTGTGTACCAGTGTTCTGAGAAAGGTTGCTCAAAACCTTTCCAACACGGAAAATGCCGCTTGTGCGACTAAGAGCCTATCCCAAAATTATTCTCCTGTAGATAATAATACAGCAAGCTAAGCATATCAATGTAAGATAGTTCTCTGATTTCCTTTCGTATCTTACTAGTAACTTTCTGAATCTATTTTGCCATGAATTTGTCCTTTCTACCTACAACCCATCTCTTTGCAGAATGCCTTAGCCCTATAAGTCGTTCTTCGCCTCTTTGACGTATATGAGGAATGTATTTTCTTTTACTGGTTCCTTTTTCTGGACTCTAAATAGAACATAACTGGCTAAATATATTGTAAAGCAAGGCTCATTTTTTGAACGTTTTGATAAATTGTTGTAGCTTTTTCAAAGTCTTAGGATGAAGGTGATGTTCAATACCTTCTGCGTCGAGATTGGCGATACTTCTATCAACCCCGATCATCTCAAAAAATTCAGCCAATAAATGATGCTTTTCCCTGATATTTAGAGCAACAGCAATGCCTTCGCTTGTGAGATTAACTCCACGATATCTCTCATATCTTAGATATTTGGATTCATCAAGCCTCTGTAGCATTTTGGTTACGCTAGGGGAGCTCACATTAAGTGATTCGGAAATATCAACGGCAGTCGCATACCCCTTCTGATTTATTAGCTCGTAAATGACTTCTAAGTAGTCTTCCATCCTATCGGTATGCTGCTCTTCGGCCGCGTCTCTTTTTGAGTTATGGGCATCCCTGATGACTCGAAGACGGTTGTCATTCCCAGTTCCGTATTGAGATTTCAAGACGAATTTATGACAATACATTTAGCTAAGTAGGACATTTATCTTTTTTGTTATTCATGTACCCAAAAATTAACTAGAGAATGTACATTACATGTAATGAATGATGCTTCCAAATCAACCAGGAGTAGACGATATTCCAGATAATAATTGGCTAGAGCCATTTCAAGATTGGGTCAAATCTTTATTAGATTCAGTCTTATACAGTATTGGTAGTGGAAAATATGGACTATGACAAACTATGTAAGGAGATACTGGATCTTGATTCGAAGGTCAGATTTGCTGGCGTTTGCGATGAAACAGGTGAAATCAAGTTTGGTGGCCAGCGAGAGGGAATTACCAACTTACTAACTGCAGAAGAAACTAAGAAGTCAAATCTTCAAGCAATGGCAAGATGGGGCTTACGGAATTCTCTTTCTCCAAAAGTAGGGAAGGGAAAGTATGCAATGGCAGAGTACGAAAAAATGAAACGAATCACTTTTCCGCTTGACCCTGACCATTTATTGCTTGCGACAACAGAGGTCGACGCCGACCATGTTAGGATCATAAGCAACATTCTACAAAGGATCAATATTTAGCGCACAGTGTTATTTGCGGGCGTGATGCCCGCAAACTACTTCTTGTTGTAGAAGTTCTTAATTATTGTTTATTGACTAAAGCAGGCTGCGATTTTGTTAACAAGCTGTGTATGGGCGCTTGTGAAATTCGAACTCCAGGAGTTAAGTAAATTGTTCACGCAACCCTTGCCAGAAGAAGCCATGGGAGCAGCCGATGGAGGAGAAGCAGTTGAGGCGGAGGTTTTGTTCATTCCAGGGGCAGCCGATGGAG
>JAICVW010000176.1 GCA_025935105.1 Nitrososphaeraceae archaeon | reverse complement strand
TTCACGTAAGAAAGGACTCTGGAAGAAGAGTGCCTTACATCTCTCTTACTGGCAGCAAGAAAATTTGTTTCCAATTCAAAACATTCCTGGAAAAGAAGATTGGCGAGCCTATGCCTAAAAAGATAATCCCTTCTAGAAACTCCTATTTATTCATGGTTTCCGATCATCGTGCAGTCAAGGCTATAAAATTACTATACAGCAATTGTACCATTGTACTAGAACGAAAACTACAAAAGGCAAATGCAATACTGGAGGAGTTTCAAGATTGTATTGGAGTGAAAAACTGATATGACAAGTCTGAATGACCGTCGGAAAACCCTAAGTAATCTGTTTGCAAAGGAATCACTGGCCTTTAGACCGAAAACCACGTAATGATAAAAAAAGGTTGGACCGCTAATATGAGATTCAGATACCTTTCTGATGCAAGAAATTTCGTGCACACTCTTAAGTTGAAAAATGAACAAGCTTGGAGAGAGTATTGCAAGTCTGGAAAAAAACCCAAAGATATACCATCTAAGCCTGATTTTGTATACAGAGGAAAAGGTTGGATTGATTGGTATGATTGGCTTGGGATTCCAAAAGGATTTTTATCGTTCACAGATGCAAGAGAATATGTTCGCAAACTAGAACTGCTAAATCAGAAAGCTTGGAGAGAGTATTGCAAGTCTGGAAAAAAGCCCAAAGATATACCATCTACCCCTGATCTTGTATATAGGGGAACGGGTTGGAACGGTTGGCCAGATTTCCTAGGTATTAGGAAGAAACAAAAGAAGATCAAGATCAGAAGGACTCCTATTGCTTACGTATCCTATGCCGAGGCCAGTGCACATGCTCGCGAAAAAAAGATAAAGACTTATTCAGAATGGCAAAAATATTGTAAGTCTGGTAAGAGACCAGACAATATACCAAGACATCCTGAGAGAACATACAAAGGTAACGGTTGGACTAATTGGCCCGATTTTCTCGGGACGCGCAATGTTGCTTTTTATAATAGAGAATATGTTCCATTCGAAGAAGCAAAAGCTTATGCACTTGGAAAGAAATTTCAAAGTAGAGTTCAATGGGAGCAACATTGTACTTCAGGTGAGAAACCAGACAAAGTACAAGAATGACAAGGAGGACGACAGTGAAGAGATACAAACAGCGGCATCGAGCGAAAAGATTGCTAGACTTGTAAATGCTGATAAAACACAAACACACGACCCGTTAGATCACGGCCATATCCGAACTGTAAACGAAATTCTGTCAAGCACCAAAATAGAGTCAATAAACGTGGATGAGGAAACAATAAAGTTTTTTGTGGTTGGTCGCATTGCTGACTTGTGGAAACTCACATTCAGAGAAGGCTCCGATGGCATAACGTTTTCACAGATAAAAAGCGAAGGTCGAAATAATAACAGGTTCCATGACGAAATAGTAGACACATATATTGCCGAATACGAGGCTACAACAGCAATAAAGGCACAATTGCCGGATGGCTATTCGTTTCCAAAAGGGAACCCAACATTGATGCAGGTATATACAGCATACAAGCTAAAGACAAGCCAATATTTTAGCAACTTCTCTGGAACAGGAGCAGGTAAAACTCTTTCGGCCGTTTTAGCAAGCCGTGTAATTGATAGTAAGATTACTGTTATAGTATGTCCTAATGACGTAGTAGAACAATGGAAAAATGTAATCAGGGAGGTATTCCCAGCCTCTAATGTGAAAACAGGTAGGGATGCTTTCTATTTTGTGGAAGACAACAATAATTATAATTATTTGGTTTTGAACTATGACAAGTTCAGTCAGGACGACTCACCTAACCTGATTATAAACCTAGTAAAACAAAACAGGATAAACTTTGTTATCCTAGATGAGATTCATTTCTCAAAGGTAAGGCATGAAGACAGAGAGACAAGTCAAAGACGTAAAAATTTGGACGGTTTACTTACAGCAATAAGAAAAAAAATCCTGTCAAAGTCCTAGGACTTTCTGCAACCCCTGTAGTTAATAACCTTAACGAAGGTAAATCTATGCTAGAATTAATGACCGGAAAAAAATACAATGACGTCGTCACAAGGGCTACAATACCTAACGCAGTAATGTTGTATCAGAAGCTTTCGACACTTTCAATAAGAGAGATGCCAAAATATAACATCAAGATACATATTCATGATGAAATAAAAGTCGAGGTGCCTAGACCAACACACAGCAGCATAAGAAAGTTGAAAAGTAATCCTCTTTCTATTGAACAACTTTTAACAGCTGCTAGAATGCCAGAGATAATCAGATGCATAGAAGGTCAAACAATGATCTATACTGAATATGTTACTGGTGTGATAAAGCAGTTGTCGAGTGCTGTAAAAAATGCTGGTTATACATATGCATTATATACAGGTTCAGTTCGTGAGCTGAACAAATTCTTGAACAAGAAGGTTCAGGTGTTAATCGCCTCTAGACCTATTTCGGTCGGGGTTGACAGACTCCAAGAAGTCTGCAATAGGTTAATCATAAATACACTGCCATGGACTAACGCACAATATCAACAGCTTATAGGACGCCTATACAGAATAGGACAGGCCAAAGATGTCGATATTTATGTGATAAAGGCTTCCATTGGAGGATATCCATATGATGAGCTAATAAAGTGGAAACGTATACAATTCAAACGCACTTTAGCAGATTGCGCAGTCGACGGAATATTACCAGTAAGAAACCTGGTCACACCTCGTCAAGCAGCAGCCGCAGCAGTAGAATGGTTAGAGAGGCTAGAACGCGGCGAAATTTCTAGAGTGACTAGACGTGATGTCGACATAGAGCTTACACCGATGGAAATAGAAAGACGAATCATCAATTATGGCGACTTTTCTCAACAAAACCAAAAAATTAACACTGAACTATCAGAAACCACTCACAAACGATTTCAAGAAAATCCAGAAGCATATTTTGAGTATCACAGACAGCTACGCATTCAACGCATACCCTGGTCTGTTGACCCGTTAATAGAAATAATAGCTAGACTAAAGACAATGTCATCAAAGCTAAGAATAGGTGACTTTGGTTGTGGCCTAGATGCGAAACTTATGGATGAATTAGGCACAGATAGAGTTATCGGCTTTGATCATGTTGCAACTTCAGATAGCAAAGTCATAGCTATTGATATGAAAGATGTATCGCAATACGTAGACAATGCGAGTCTAGAGGTTGTCGTTTTCTGTTTGTCACTTATGGGAAAGAACTGGCGCGCCTATATTGTAGAAGCAAAAAGATGTTTGTGTGTTAGAGGTTCAATGTTGATTGCTCAAACAACTAGGGAGTTAGAAAATGGACAGAGATTATCTGGGCTGAGGGAATTCATAAATAAGCAAGGATTTGTTATAGACTTAGATGAGACGCGTGGTGACTTTACATTTATTGAAGCAACAAAATTATGAATACTACTCATTAGGCAAGCCATCTAGTTGGGATTAATGCATGTGAGTAAAATAGTAAGAAAAATAGAACAACTGCAAACGAAACTCCAGCCAATGTTATCTTAAGTGTGGGTTTTAGTCCAATAGTTTTTGCAGTCTGTGCACCAACGATAAATTGTTCGCTCCCTTGAATTAAAAAGAATTTCAATAAGGTAGCAAGGACAACTAGTGTGGTTCAAAGAGATGCCATTTGGCCTTTTGATAGGTATTTCTCAAACTCCCTTTTTGCGCCACAATATAGTTAAACATCGTGCATCATGATCTGAGAATCCTATCAATTGAAATTCAATTCCGTGAGTTCTACTTTTATTTAATAGTTCTTCTGTTTCATCAATTGAAAGGTCGTAAGGTTGAGTTGCATAGCGCCATCCATCATGGTATGGCTCTGAATTTGTTGGCACCTTACAAAAATGTTGTAGTGCGTTACGGCTAAATCCAGCTAAGTGTAGCCAATCAGGGAACTCTGCCGAAGGCCACTTATTTTTACCGATATCATCAATGGCAAAAAACATGCTTAAATCTAATCTTATTTAGAATATATAAGCTGTAGAGGTTTTTATTCTAAAATTCCTACACAATATATCTAAAATGTGATAAATTAGGAATCGAAAAGGCCACTGAAGTATTACCTGATGAAGGCATATTGATTAAAGTACTGCATGATGATGGAAGTCTATGTGACTTTGAAGAATATCCTTCGATAGATTCTTTTATTAAAAGTAGAAGAAGGCGGAAAAAAAATCCTAAGATGATAGTTCGTCCTGTCTGTGCACAAAAAGGGATTAATTGAACCATACAAACCGAAAAAAGCTAAACAAGCCCACAAGTGGAACTACCTATTAGTCCATGAGCAAACCCGTAGACGAAGCATGGTTGATTGTTTTAAAATAATGGTTGGTCGAGGAGGTGAAAATTGCCTATGGCAATTGAATCAATTGAACTCCGAAAATCAACAATTCCAAGTCTGGACAGGTGTTGATGGATTTGGAAAGCGACGTAGATCAACAATCCACCTTGAAGGAATAACCATCAATATGCCGATGGTGATATAGGTAATCGAAGAGCAGTCTAAACTCGAACCTTTGCTTCCTCAATTGTGACTCTAAATGAAGTTGAAGTGTTCTAAACATACAAGAAACTAATAATCTTAGTATATATCAGTAGAGCAACTTTTCAGAAAATTCAAAATCGTTATTTGATAGTCTTCTGAGAAATAATGGTAATTTATCAAAGTCCACTGAATAGTGACAGTTTAAAGTAGGCTGTAACCTTCGATCTGAGTGCACACCAATTGACAAATCAGCTTTCACAAAGGCGGGATTATCATTTTCCGAGTCACCTAAATACAATATCTTCTCTGGTCTGTCCATGTCCAGAATTTTCAATACTGAATCAAATGCTCTACCTTTATCGCACCTAATCCCATATATATCGAGAAAAGGATGTGTAGAATACACTTCAACATATAATTTAGGTGCTGATAATGATAGATCAGATTTCCTGGTCTGTTGAATCCTTTCGTATATAATGGGTTCCACTTTAGTCTTGTAAGACACCCAATCTTCTAAATGACGATAGTCTATTGTAATTCCTGCTAGTATTCTCTCTTTAGTAGTATACTTGTGCTTTACGATCACACCCTTTAAAGTTTGGGATATTTCCATTCCTAAAGAATCTAATAGTTTAGAGTTATCAATTAAAGATTTGATATCTGTTACTAAATCAGTATCGTTATCATTTTTTGTGACATCATCATTACCAACCTGCGACTGTCTTATAGTTTCAATACCCATGATACAAGAGACAATTCTAGCAAACCTTATCTTATCATGGAGAAAGCCGTAATCCTTAGTAGATACAATACACACTGGGATAACTTTAGAAATCTCTGATAACGTTTCGTTCAATCCCGTAGGTATCCTATTGCTATTGAAATCATTCACATTGTTAATCGAACATAGAGTTCCATCATAATCAGAAAGGATAGCCGATATTCGCAATGGTAAACATAGGTACTTCGACTCATATTAAGCGTGCAATCAACTTTCTTTTTATTGAACACGCGAGGATAAAACTTAGCAAAGCAGAAAGTCTAAGTGGTAGGAGAGGACGTAGAGTATATTCAGACTGATGCCCCCACGAATCCACTCTACAGAGTCAAACCCATGACATTGTCTATTACAGGTATGAACTATATCTCTATGATATTAGTCTTGTTTTAAACGGCCAACCATTTTTTTTATATTAGTATTCTTATAGTCGTGATGTCATTTTTTGATAGTTATCGGCCAGAACGTCGTGCTAAAATGACATTTTTATGACTCGACTTAGAAAAGCAGCTAACGAAGGTGATACATCTTAAATTATTCTAACAATCAAATGTTTCATATAATCAGAACCCTAAGGATATCTCGTCTTTGAAATGACAGATGAATTATTGGCCCTTCTGTAGACTCGCTATTCTTTCGCTAGATTATGGCTTTATGTTGCGGCGAACTGGAAAGTTGCCTTATAATTAACCTATATTCGGCTATACGATTCCATGAAATGGGTTATTTGTATGGAACTAGTAAGATAGTAATCATGGTCTACTAGATGGCGGTGCCGGCTGTCCAGTGTCAGCGTGTGAAGGATAAAACAGTTTTCAAAATAACTAAATACACACGCACCA
>JAICVW010000120.1 GCA_025935105.1 Nitrososphaeraceae archaeon | reverse complement strand
CTATTGTTTCGGTAATAAAACGGTTATTTGGAGAACATATAAGATCAAGATTGATAAGAACACAGAACAGAGAATTATCATTTAGATGCATAGCCTATAACGCACACAGGATAACAACCTTACTCTAATAATTTGATGATTTCTACAAGGCTTATTCCGATTAATGTTTAAATACAGATGAACATTTACGACCAGAATGATTCCAAAACAAAGTGGGGGAAGAAATTAGCTGATGGTTAGTGCTAACGGGATTTCGATTGTTATTGAAAAAAGCCAGGTTTCCCATGGTCAAGAAGTCGCTGGCACAATAAACTTGACTTTTCCTGGAAGGTTTGATAGCATCGTAATAAATTCTAATATCGAAAACTCGAACGACACATTTGCCTTTACAAGTCTTAATGGAACAAAGATTAACCATCCATATGCACGATTTTCAATTTTACGTGATGATATCGGAGATTCCAAAACCTTGGAATTTACTGCCAGAACAGAGCATACTCCATTATCTGAATATACGAATGCTAAGTTCAGGGTCGCTGTTATTCAAGAACACAAAGAAGTAGCTAGTGATTTGGCATTTGTCAGAATATCGAAGTAAAGACTATCCATTTCATTTATTATGCATTAAAACTTTTGTTTCGCAATTGTAACCTTACCTTGCATCCACGGATGGGGTTCACAATGGTATGAGTATACCCCATCTGTCGTAAATACAAAAGTAAATTTCTGATTCGGAGGGATCAATCCAATATGCTGAATAGAATTAAACGAGCCAGAAATAGCGTCGGTGTAACCGTCATTCGAGGTGACTGAGTGCGGAACCGCATCTGTGTTGGTCCACGTTACTCTATTGGAGAGCCCTAAGGCACCTTGAGCTGCCTTTGGTACGAAGTTTATGGTTTGGGATGGATTTGATGCACCAGGTACGATCGTGACCTTTGTAGTTTGCGGTGGGTTTAAGATTTCTGGAGGCAGTACTGGTTTTTCATTTGATTGAGGGATATAAAGGAATTGATAGTAGCTCAAGCTTATTGCAACTGCAACCACAAATGCTATAATGCTAATCCCAGCGGTATTATTTTCTAGAATTCCTCGCCGTTCCATTTAACGAAACCCACTTCTCGCTATTCTCAAGTTTTACTGAAGTTACACATATAAATTTTATTTGAGCCTATCACGAGTAACGAGCCGGTTTACTCCTAAATTCGCTTTTCCTTTAAAGAGTTGGGATCGGTTGTTTTATCTATATCGGGCATCCTGGCCTCAGAGAGTAATTTTTCGGGCGTTGTAACTTTTGTTATATACTGGTTCTTGGTAGCGCCCAAATTTGCTTGCCTTGTAACAGGATCTGTATGGGAGGGAGATTGAGTAGCAACCGTTTGACCTTTGGGTGAGGGCGGAGGTGATAATACCTTGCTAGACTCGGGAGGTAAGCCGGGTGTAGGAGGACTTGGACGGGTTGGTATAGGTTTTGCACCTGTGGGCGGTACTAGGGGTTTCATTGGAGGGCGAGGAGCAGCTGAAGTCGTCTTGGCATGCCTGTAAAGATGGAACATGCCCGCAAATACAAGCATTATGATGCCCACTATGAACAATGAGAAGTTCTTCATACCGCTGAGCACAGCATAGTAAGCAGCGATGTTGAGATAGATTTGAAATGCTAGTAAAGCCACAAATATGATGTAAATCCAGCTTTCTGGAATATTGATGGAACTCTTGCCTGCAGGCTTCCTAGGCTGTGATTTTGCCTTGACTTCAGCATTCTTGGCTAGCTTTATCATCATGTATGTAAAACCAAATGAAAGTGGAACGAGTAGCAACATGACTGTATAAAAGAAAATTGGATCAATAACCAACCTTTCAAGTAATGATTTTTGGATATTTGGATCAATGTAGAATCCCCAATATGTGGTAACACATATCTGCGCTATACTAGTTATACCAAGAGCAGTAACAAGAGGCCTGTCTTTCCATGAAAATTTCTTGTACCTGTCGATAAATGGCATGATTATCAGCGTCAATATGAGCAAACCCGGCCATGCAACCCCAGTTACAAATTTATCGTATTGAGTTCTGAGAAACGCATAGAGTCCTGTCAAATACCATTCAGGCACAGTGATGCCCGGAGGCGAAGTAGGGACGAATTTCGTACCCAGGTCTATAGGGAATACGCCACCAGTAATCATTATTGCTCCCGCTACTGCCATAACCATAGGCACGTCGAACACCAAAAATCTGGGAAAGTGCACAACCATCAAACCCAGTAGTGCTATGGGGAGGAAAAAAACATGGAAGGCATAAAATCTCAATACAAAGTCGTGGAAACCTCCTCCAAAGAATGCGTCTCTCATTTGTGGGCCCAATATTGGTATTGAGTTTGTAAGGGAAGCTGCGATAGAAATCGCAAGCTCTGATCGTTCACTGAATATGATATCATAGCCAGTGAATGCTTCTAGAATAGTAAGAACACCTATAATAACACCTGTAACCCATATTATCTCATTTCTGATCTTGTATCTCCCGCTGAAATACTGATAATACATGTGTAACAGGGCTACCATGACCATGGCGTTTGAGGCGTGATAGTGTATATTACGAATATGAAAGCCAAACGGAATAGTATTGTTGATATTCTGTACACTATTCCAAGCCCTATCAAGTTCAGGTTCGTACCAAAGCATTAGTAGAGCACCGGTAATCCCTAAAATAATGAATAGTACAAAAGTAATCATACCTAGGAAACCAAGCGGACTTACGAACCTTCCCGGAAAGGTAAACTTGAGGCCCATAAATATAGTTCTATCTATGCCAGCATAGACCCATTTGACGAATAAAGACAGACTGTTTTCGTGTGATACTGTTGCACCCAATTGTATCTACTCCTTCAGGAACCTCCCAAAACCAACTATCCCGTTTCCATTTGGGCTCCAGTTGGGTGGCAAAATCCATAAGTTGCCATTTCCATCTGCTTCCATATCTAGCATCGGAAGAACGTTGCTTGGTGGCGACTGTAGCGATGCTGGACCAGCGAATGCTTTACCGGTTTCTGGATCGTACATGCTACCATGACATGGACATTCTCCTCGCTTTCTACCTGGGTCTGGCCAATATTTCCATAAACACCACAAGTGTAGGCAGACTTGACTATATATCCTAAAGGAAGACACGTCATTTTTCGCTCCTCCAAGCTCCTGAGGTAATCGTATAAATTGCCAAAGCCTGAAGGATTCCTGGTTCAAAACCTGATCATTGGTTTTGGGGTAAATAATTGATTCTGAGTGATTAACAGGAAATGTTTTGATGTTGGCCTGTGAGCCATCAGGCAATTCGACTTTGGCCTTTGCTGATATGTTAGAGTTAGGATTGGGCAAATATTTACCCCAATCGATAAACGGTATAAAAGTCACAATCGTACCGGCAGCGGCCATAAGTTTCAGGAAATCACGCCGCGATACCTTCCTTCCAGATCCAGGAGGGCCTTGCTGCGCCATCGAGTACACAAGAAACCTTCATACGCATCTATAAACTTTTGGACTTTCACTATGACCGAGAACAAATGAATATCTTGTAGAATCTGTTGCATCGTATGCCGACCAGCCCTTAAGTTAACACCCCTCACGAAGAGGCCATACGACTGGAAAATTTCATGTGGTAACCAGAACAATGGCAAAGCCAATGGCTGCAAGTCTTTATATACTATAAAAATGCAGAGAAAAATGAATCAACGTTTAAGGAAAATACACGAACATTCAATGTTTTACTGTAACTTGTGGATGGGTAATTAGTGATCCCGCTTGTCTCCATGTTTAATTGTGTAACAAGATCCAGGACAGTATTGTACAAATGATCGGACGCACTCATTAGTCCATCGCTGTCATCATTGGAAATATATTGAGTTGCGAATACGATGACCTTAATCTATGTTATTATTTAAAGATCCTGCTGAGCATAATCAATTCTGGTCCACTAGTCGAAGTGCCTACTATCACTGATTTCGAATTTGCCAATATTCCAGATGCTAAGAATGGACTGCCCCCGTTAATTGTAAGGGGTTCAACTTGAACTTGCAGCGTTTCGGATATAGTCGTAATCTCGAATTCAGTGGCCTTTGGATGAACAGCAGCTCCAACGTTTGTAGCTACAATCATGGAACCAGATTGAATGAAACCACCAACTGTCATGGAATGAACTGGCACACCTAGGACATCGCGTACCTGCTGGTCTACTTCGCCCTTAAATAAGGGCGATAATATTGCGCCATTATCGTTGGTTGAGATTAGGTTACCAATAGCAGTCAATTTACTTTTTAAACGATCAACATTGAGTCCGGTTTCCTTTTTTAGAAGCAGTACTTCTTCCTCCGTCGCAGTTGAAGGAACCAAGATCCCATTATTATTCATCACCGTCATCGGGCCTATTAACCTCGTGTTAGCAACAGACGTGTAGATTTCATTTCTTACTTCTAAGTATTCTATTAGCTTAGCAGCTTTCGTCTTAGCGAAGCCGAAAGGTACTATTATTATGGAATCATTGGTCCTTGCAAATAAACCAAGATTAGGACTTTTATATACACTATACCTGTAAATCCCCAAGTAATGGGCTTTCTCTCTAATGCTATGAATATGAACCTATTGAAAGTGACCATGGTTCAATATCCACAATCGGGTTTAATCTAAATTGGTAGGCAGAAATTGAGATTCCTTTTTGAACAATCAGCCGTTTGGTATAGGTACTGCAAGCCAAAGATGAGAGCTTGAATAAGGATGCAGTTATAACAAACACATAGTTTAGAAGTCTAACAATACGACGCTTGTAAAAAACTACCCACCACTGGATTCTGGCGGCTAGATTGTAGAACATCGACAATCATCCTTAAACTAGCATTTGTACACCCATTTTGGTTAGGAAGACTATTTCATTACGATAGGCATCAATACTGTTCCCTACCAATGCTACTAGGTCGGTTGCAGTCTTGTTAGCCGCTTTTTATTGGATGCTCATTTAGTATTAATGCCAATAGGGCAGCCCGCAGCTCCTTTCCGTAAGCCGCCTGCTTAAAGTAGATTGCATTGTCAGTATTGTCTATTGAGTGAGAAATTTCTTCTAATCTCGGCATTGGGTGCATTATTGAAACATCCGATTTTGCTCTACTAAGAATACTGGCGTCTATAGTATATGTTCCTTTTACTTTCTCATACTCCTGCGGGTCTGGAAACCTCTCCTTCTGTATCCTGGTTACATAAATTATATCAAGATCTGAAAGGATCCGGTCGTCTAGATTTTCATGTTCGAATATTCTTAAATCTTTCATAGCCTCGTATATCGATTCCTTTCGTATGCCTAGTGTTGGAGGCGAGACTAGATGAATGGTTACTTCATAATTTGCTAGACCAAAGAGTAGCGAGTAGACTGTCCTTCCATACTTTAGATCGCCGACTATGCCTATATTAAGACCATCAATTCTCTTTTTCACTTTAAGCATTGTGTATAGATCAAGCATGGCTTGGGTAGGATGCTCTTCCCCTCCACTTCCTGCATTAATCAATGGGTGTTTTGACAGCTCTGCAGCAAATCTACTTGAACCATCCAATGGATGTCTTAAGACGATGACATCTGAATAAAGGTCCATAATTCTGATAGTGTCTGCCAGACTTTCACCTTTCTCGACTGAGGCGGTTTTGGAATCAAAAATTCCAATGGAGCTTCCTCCTAGTGATGCCATTGCAGCCTCAAAGCTCATCCTAGTCCTGGTGCTGGGTTCGTAAAAGATGTAACCCAGAGTTCTTCCCTTTCCCAATTCCGCTTTTTCATGTGGCTTTAAGGAGGCTACTCTATCGGTACAACTAAATATGAATTCAAGATCTTCTCTATCGAAATCTTTTATCGAGACTATATCCCGATTAAAAAAGTTCCGCACTTGGAAATCTTCTGGCCTCATCTCCCTTACATAAATATTGAATATATATAATTAAGATTGCACTCTATAAGATACATTTGTTCAAAGACATATGCCTCCTGTCATAGGATCATACCAATAATTAATAACCTACATAAACCAGCCCCATCCTATCGTTCCTTGTGAATACTCAGACTAGGTCAGACTATGAAAATTTGCTGAAAAGATTACAAGATAAACTCGGAACAGAATCCAGAAAAGCAGTCTCACGATTAGAAATCCCGACTCCCCAGATTATATGGGTCGGTCAGCGCACAATTTTCAGAAATTTTATGGAATTTCCAAAAGCCCTTCGAAGGGAGCCAGCTAAACTACTCTTATATCTGAACAAAGAGCTTGCCTCAGCTGGATATATTGCTGGAGAGCGAGTTATATTTTTGGGACGAAAAGAGCCCTCATCTTTCGGTGCACTTATTGATAGGTACGTAAAAGACTATGTAATATGTCCAGTTTGTGGGAGCCCTGATACAAGAACTGAAAAGAACAAGAAGCTAGGCTTTCTAAGATGCGAAGCATGCGGCGCAAGGTCTTCAATTAAAGCAAACTATGCTTGAGAAATATTTCAATCCCTCTAATCCTGCTAATCAGCGGGAATTCTATGGTGACAACTTTAGTAGCTGACAATTTATACTGACCTAACAAACATTAAAAAAATATCTATCCATTGAATTGTAAAGTAACCAGATCTATGGGCTTTCTTTTTGGCCTAAATCTTTCCAACTTCAATTAATGTGCACATTAAGAAAACGATTCTTAGAGAGCGAGGTGGTTAAGAAGAGTAAAACTTTGATTGTATTAGTGCATCCTGTACTTCTGTACGCATTAAATGGCTCAGACCTTTAAACTAAGAATACTTTTAGGAGATTGGCGAGAGTAATATGAATATGCGCCGCTGCTGGCTTAAATATCAGTGTCTGTGTTTCGGATAAACGACTCAAATCTATGAGATGGATCAAATCGTCAACTAGACTTTTATAATTCGGAGACCACCTGGCGATGGGTTAGTCTGGAGTATTGTACCGTTCCGTGAGACTGCAACCAGCTCGCTGCTACATTTCGTTAGTATCATTTAGTAGACCTAATTTGTATTGCCAAGTTCAATCTAGGACTATTTGTTTGAATATGGTGTCATGACTTTCACAAGAAACACGGATAAAGCTGACTATTTGCTCTAAGTATGATATTGTTGTCCAAGATGCTATGACAGCAATAATGTCACTTCGGCCAGATATTCAT
>JAICVW010000548.1 GCA_025935105.1 Nitrososphaeraceae archaeon | reverse complement strand
TGTCACTGACCAATCTGCACCTTTCCAGGCTCGACCATTCCTGTCGAGTGTCATTGCAAACAAAGCCAGAACCATATCGTCGATCTTATCGATATCATAGAGATCCTCAAATGCTGCCTGTGATTTTTCCGCTTTATCCATTTGCGTTCCTCCTCTGAGAGATATATTGATCTCTTGTTTAACTGGAGCTAACAGAGAACTTACGATTTATTCACGTGCAAAAAAACATTTGCCTATACGCCTACCAACCATAACAGTTTGTTAAGTGAACTGGACATACTCAGCAAGAACTCAAGAAGGTTCATGAGGCTCTGGAGATTGTTGGTCTGCGGGAGAATTTTGCACATTTTGAATACTCATATACTTGTTTGGTTTTAGCTCAATAATCACATCTGAAATACGTTCAACCGTATCATCATGAAGTTTCCTTGTAAGAAGTGCTAACCACGCTCTTTTACCATCTTGAGAACGATCCAGAAGAGATGCCAAAGTATAGCCTGGCCGTCGAATGGTGAGGAACGTCCTGATATTGGCAGTTACTTCATCAGGAACCTGCAAAAATTCTGTTTTTGGTTGAGGAAGTGCCTCGTTCTTCTCGGGTACAGCGATCTGTTTCGGAGCAGGGGAGGGAGGAAAAGGGTTGCCTGGAGGCAATAAATCAGGGCGATATTGTTTCATCCAGTCAAAAATATCATTGATAGGACTTGCTTGGAGTGAGATTTCGCTAAATCCAAACCCAACAGAATCAGCCCCTAATAGTGAAAAAACATGAGCCATGTTATCTTTCCCACCTACTCGCTCCCATGTGCCTTCCTCTATCATCTCTTCTCTTCTTTTCAAAAGTTGTTTGATGTCTTCTTGTTTCTTTTTTAATATTCTTTGAGAATGATTTTCAACAGTTAGCTTTTCCGCCAATTCTTTGCAGATTTGATGTAACACATCTTCTTCTCCCCATATATTTTTCACAACTCTCATTATCTTTTTCTGTTCAGATGCATCCACATCGCTCAATGAGAGCAACAAATGCTCTTCTTCGTTTGACCTCTTATTTCTTTGCCGTTCTACTTCTTTCAATTGGCTATTAACAAGTTGGGGATCATGCTTTACAATGAGTTCGTCAAGATAAGCAAGCATCACTTCTTGATAGGGAACAAATACATCGAGAAGGAGCCTTATGTATGTTATGTCAAGTTGTGCTTTGGTATTGACCTTGATCTCACCTACCATAAACTCTTGTGATATGTTAAACAATTGGCGTTTTATAGTGATTTCCCCCTTTTTAATAGCTTATTTGTTCTTTACTATATAACTTATGTCAAGGTATATGAATTACTTTTTTTCATAGCCTCATAATGCAAGGTTGATATTATCTGGCATCCAGACTTGGCGAGGAAGGAGACGATGTTGTGTATCTACACATTTATCGGTCCATTGATAAAGAAGTCATTGTATTACTATCCGTTCTTCGTTTAATCTACTGTTAGATACATCTTTGTCGGCTTTGGGAGAAATAGAAAATAGCTTGTTTGCATATTGGCTGTATCAATACGAGAAGCAGATGTGTTGATTATTGCCGAAAGCTGTAGGAGAAATAGGAATACCAAGTAAAGGATCACAAAAAAGTCTGGAGAAGATTTTCCTTTATCGTTTTTTATTAATGTATTGATAATCGTATTACGATGGATGTAGTTTCAAACAGTTAGCTAAACAAATGATAGGAGTAGCATATGCGAGACTTCTCGCTTGATCATCTCACAGAAACAACATTTGAGGAGTATTGCTACGACTTACTCTCAATGCTGGGGTTATCCAACCTTGATTGGCGAAAAGGGACTGGACTTTCTTCCAGTCCCTCTGATAGAGGCCGCGACATTGAAGGGATAAAACGGCTTACTGACATAGACAGAGAAACCTACAGTGAGAACTGGTTTATTGAATGCAAACACTATAAGCAAGGTGTTCCACCAGATGCAATACAAGGTGCATTGTCCTGGGCGACTTCAAAGCGACCACATACCTTACTCATCATTGCTTCAAATTTCCTTTCTAATGCAGCAAAGGATTATCTTGTAGATTATCAAAGAGAAAATAAACCATATTTTCGCATTAAGTATTGGGAAAGACCCACTCTCGAACGGCTTTCTCTGAGCAAACCTGCACTCCTCATTAAATATGGACTTATCGAACCCAGCCAAGTAAGCATTAGTGAGTTTACAAGAGCCTTTGCACGCTTTGGAAGGGATTTGTATAAAGTTCTATCTGCCGTGATAAATTATGGTATTCCCCAGTATGTAGAGGAAATGTGGAACAAACTTCAAGACGCATTAATGGGAGTGACTTTTCAGTACAACGAGCTGATAGAAGAGTGTATTATAGAAAATCACCGAATAGAACTGAACATGCCGTTGTCCAAAGGCCCCGAAGAATTGATTACGATGGTACAAAAACTGGCGGAAGTGTCAGAATACATTGCGGGCTGCGTCTGGTCAAACAATATTTTGCCACAACTCAAAGAAAAATATCCTCAGCGGATACGAGAGAACTTTTCTTCTGTTCGTATTGTACAAATGCTCCGCACAGTTCACCTAGAAATCACAAAGATTGGATGTGTTGGACATGATTTTGATACACATGCTGATCTCTATTCCGAAGAAATAAGAAGGGTAAGTTTATCAGCATTTTCTGAGAATAAAGAGACCTACTATCCCTCTATGTTCATTTTCAGCCCAAGAATCCAAGACCATGTAGAAAAGTTACTAAACAGCCCTCAGGTTTTGGTGGAATGCGGGTTGTTTAAAGCAGAAGCATTTGATAAAGCAGATGTATCTCTACAGTAATCTTCGCCTATGTTTGGTCAGTCATAGTTATAAATAATCAGCTTCGCTATAGCGTAATCTCAGAGAG
>JAICVW010000167.1 GCA_025935105.1 Nitrososphaeraceae archaeon | reverse complement strand
CTTGCTGTATTTCTTGTATTTCTAACTGAGACCTTCTCTGAATATTTCTTGTTCAGTAGGTAGATTCCACAACGACTTGCGAATCATTCAAGGAAGCATATCAAGGTGCTGCGATCCTATAGACCAAGTAATGATATAGGTATGTAAAAAGGGTAAGAAATTAAGTGTATTGTGCGTGTCCGTAGTTATAGATCGTTTTAATTACAAGCGTGGGACAAACCCTAGTAAGTTAGATTAGTCTACCAAATACCTTACTGAACGTCGCGGGAACGTAATTTGAAATTGCAGCTTTGTTCCTATTTGCGAATTTTTCAGGTAGAATGTATTTGTGGAACTATTGTATCCTAAACCGGCCATGTCTACTACTTTGAAGCCGTTGTCGTGCAAATACTTCATCTCTTGGCTGAAAAGACCAACTTGAGTCGAGTATGGTTTGCCATTTTGCAAACCTACGTTATGATAAACAAGTATGGGAATAGCCCGTATGATTCCATTTGAGTTGTAACTGAGTTGGCTATTTAGCACGTTGGAAAAATCTGCCATAATCTTTACCGGGTTGAATAGATCTCCCTGTTCTAACAAATTTTCGGTAAAACTACGAGCAGTATATCTATTCGCGTAATTTAGCTTGCCTGTGGATGTAAAAGTTTTGCAGTCGGTTTGCGTACAGTTATGATAGCCCTTGCAATCAAGGAACATTAGCGGCTCGAATCCTGACCTGGCTATATTGTAGTACCTTGCTACAGTATCAACGACGGTTTTGTTCTGTGAGCCGTCATCATAAGGATATGCAAAGATGGTTGCATTGTAACCGTTTGCGGCAAAACATTGCTTAGAACCACCAATCTGGAAATCCAATTGCTTTTGAGACATAGTGCTCTGATGATGCGTCATTGTGTGTGACTCTATATCCATACCATCTTTTTTCATATCTGCTATATCTTTCCAATTCATTGCCCCCTTGTCAGTTGTCTTGTTACAAATCACAAAGAAAGTAGCCTTAAAACCAAATTTGTCCAGTAAGGGCTTTGCATAAGTAGTATCCCCTATTCTGTTGTCATCGAAGGTCAACATTACGATCTTGTTAGGCGCTGTTGACAAATTACTAGACGACTGGTCAGATGATGTCCCGATGTTGGATTGCTTCGGGAATTTGTCGAATTGATCTTTTTGTTTTTAGAAGTTTCGCCTCGACTTGATATCGTATTGTGGTGATGGGGCGATTTTCCGCTTTTACCAGAAATTCCAACTATTAAAAGCCCACTAATTATTAGAAAACAAATAGCGAAAACACGTAAAACAACTGACGGTGTAGTACTAGCCATTAAAATACTCAATGGTTTTCAGGCAATCTCTTTAGTGCAGGAGATTTAGGATCTATCTCAAAAGCTTTATCTGAAGCTCTATTTCGCTCCAGTATAATTTCCAATCATGTATAGCGCCTGTGCTTTGAGTTAAGTGTCGATAAGGTCCAGAGAATTTATCTTTAATAATAATAGTCACAAGAATGAAAGTTTATATCTTAAAAGTGGGCTTTATATGATATACCAGTTTAATGTCAACAATAACGAAAGAAAAGATTGAAGAATGCTGCCGTGATTTACAACGGTATTGCTATAACTGTATAATTGGCGTTGGTGATAAGAATGGATCTATCATATGTGACTACATACAAGCAATGAAGATAGAAACAAACCTGTCAGATAACTATAGAAGAGACCTTATAACTGTCCTAAGCCGGCTATCACGGTTTTATAATAACAAATCGTTCAGAGCAATGAAAAGAGACAACATCGTATCATTTCTGAACCAGTTTCAGGAACCTGAGGATAAAGATCCAAAACATAAGTGGATTGGAACTTATAACATTACTCTGGTTCACCTTGTTCATTTCTTCAAGTGGTTGTACTATCCTAATGAGATCACTAAACAAAGACTAACTCCCCAGGTAATCACGAATATAGGTAAGAAAAAGAGAAAGGAACAAGAAACTTACAGCCATACCGATTTATGGTCTCATGCAGACGATGAATTGTTCCTAAAGTATTGCCATTCAAAACGCCTAAGATGCTATCATGTGGTTTCAAGGGATACGAGTGCTAGACCACATGAACTTTTGAAACTAAAAATTAGGGACATACAATTCAGACAAAATGCTGATGGTTTTCAATATGCTGAAGCATTAGTGAACGGAAAGACGGGTAGTAGACATGTCCCATTGATTAACTCGATACCGTACATTAAAGAGTATCTAGATCATGAACATCCACAACCTAACAACCAGAATGCACCATTTTATGTGGAACTGGCAAGAGTTTAGGTAAACACCTGTTTAACACTAGAATTTCTCTTGATTACGGCAATCAAAAGAGACTATTCCAAAGACTATTAAATAATCCAAATACCCCAGTCGAAGATAGTAACAAGATCAAGGACTTGCTGCAAAAGCCATGGAACCCATACGTTAGGAGGCATACTGCATTGACTGAAAAAGCTGCAAACCCCTCGATTAATGCGGTTTTAGAACAACATGCAGGATGGATTGAGGGCTCGGGCATGAAAAAGAAGTATACCCATCATTTTAGTAACAAGTCAAACAATGAAATCTTAGAAGCATATGGGATACTGCCCAAACAATCAAGCGAAATAAAGCTACGTGTGAAATCATGTCCACAATGTAACGAACCTAACACGCCTGAATCAAAGTTTTGTGCCAAGTATAGAATGGTGTTAAGGTACGATGGTTACGTGGAAGCAATAGAGAAGCAAAAAGAGAATGAAAACAAGATGCAAGCACTAGAGGCCAAGGTCGACAAACTGGCAACCTGGCTCTCCAGACATGCATACGCATTGGACAAGGAACGGGATAATTTGGCTGACTTCAAAAGTAAGGAGGAATACGTAATGCACCATGAACAAGTATTCAAGAGATGGGCCGCTAAGGGTAGAAACTTGGATGCATAACCGCCTACCGATGTGACATGTCTTCGTTTTTTTCAGGTCTTCATTTCCATCCTCTTTTGCTGCTTGGACTGTTTGCAACCCTCTAAATATTAGTTGCGAGCTGGCCTATAGATCAGTGGGTTAGAAAGTCTAGACCAGTCCGCAACATACATGCTACCTACCTCTATATTGGGTGATACGGGTAGACAGTAATACTTCTACTACACCGTTGTTTAAATAGCTGATTATCGATAGGCCTCTTTAACCGAAAAAATACGTTACGTAGGCGCTGGCTTCCAAAGTAAGAGACCCATTCAAGTCAATATCCAGTTGCTGCTGGACGTCTGTCATAGACTTAAACCACAACCAGCGCCCTAGAGATAATAGATACCTGAAAAATAAAATTTTGAATATAAAAAAGGAAGGGGCTTTTGTGTTCTAATTGTCGATTTCCTTTATACTATGGATGTATAGTTGTACATATTGCATCCGCTACAAAGGATTGAGGCTGGCCTAGAGGATTAGCCGCGGTTACCTCCCAGCTATTCATTCCACTAACCATTTTAGACACCTGCACGGATAAGTCCGTCGAACCTATATCAAAACCGCCGCCAGTAACAAAGGAGCCAGCAGGACATGTCGCTATTGCAGTAGCCGCCAGAAAACAACAAACACTCACGGGCCCACTCTCCACTTGCATAGTAGTCATCGATACTGCACCAGGCGCTATCTTCTGTGTGCACCATTAGCTAAATTCTGAGTTGTTACACATCCAGTGCATGAAGGTCGAAACGATGGTCCTCCTGTAGTACTAGCAGCTGGTGCTAAAGGTTGTTGAACCTGAGGTTGTCCCTGGACGCGCGCTTTAGCGCACGCGGAAACACTAACGTTTCCAGTCGACTTAACTTACCTCTCATATTCATAAATTGGCCAAGTCAAGAAGGTAGGTTATACAACAAACTACGGTTATCGTGACCCAGAATCCTAAAGTTATTGCGATAGACACTGCGTGGGGAAGTCCAGCGACAGCCATTTCAAACACGCTGCTGATTACAAGATAAAAATGGTAGGTGCGTATGTTTAGTTATTTTGAAGATTGTTTTACTATTCTTTCATATACGCAACCACTACAAGTGCTGCCGCCACTAGTCTTCGTTTGAGTCTGTGTCTGCTGCAGCGTATTTTAATGAGACTGGCTTAATTCATATTGTAAAGAAGGTACAACGTACGACTATCTAGCCCTCAGAGCTTTCAATAGCTTTTCCGCTAGAAATGATATCAGCAGCATATTTGATTTATCGTAATCCGACCTAACGAGTCTTTTAATCAAATTGCTAGGTAGTATCTTTATTAAATGATGAAAAATAAAAAAGTATTTGCAATTATTGGTGCCATAGTTGGAGGTAGGTTTAGAAATAGGAATAGCGGTGCTTGTCACGGGAACCCATGTAGAATATGCTGCACTTGGGGTGATTACTACTAACTAAGCATCTTGATATTTTCAGCACTTTTGCAAATGTTGAACAATGTTGAACAATGTTGAACAATTTTTTAGCTATCTTTATTAACGAGAGTACACGAGTGCAGGGATGCAGCGGTGCACGGAGGGGACTTAATTGAATAGAAGAGTATCACAATTCTTTAGTAATTTTTCACCTTCACGAAACTTTTCGGGTTCACTTATCCTGGCAACCGCCATCTTTGTTATGGCCCTCACTTCGATTTCTGCTATTATACCACTAGCGTCTTTGCTTAGCTTCAACCTTGTACCAGAAGCTCATGCAGCTTGTCCTAACTTTCCATGCATAGCTCCCAAACCAACAACTCTTACACTAAACCCTATTCCAGATACATTAACTTGTAATATTATAACAGCAACGGGAAAGCTTGCATACAGTAGTACTGGCAGAGGAGTAGGAGATGGGGAGGGCATAACGTTTAGTTCTGATAATGGTGGAGTTGTTCCAGGACCTGCAGTTACCAAAACAGATGGGACTTTTTCATCATCCTTTGGAGCGCCATGTGGTGTTAGTTCTGGATGGCATCTTCAAGCACACTTTGCCGGTGATTCTGATATTGGAGCTGAACCTTCAAACTCTGCTATCCAAAGCTATAACATCTACGAGCGTCCAACAACTCTTACACTAAATCCCATTCCTAATGTACTTGGCTGCACCACCGTAACAGCAACAGGAAAGCTTGTTTATAGTGATACTGGAACTCCTATAGGAGCTTCAATGCCAGGGGTTGTAGCAACTGAATTCATAACATTTAGTTCCGATAATAATGGTGGAGTTCCACAGTCTGTTGTACCTACCAACATAGACGGTACTTTTTCGGCATCCTTTAAAGCGCCATGCAGCGCGGGTTCTGGATGGCATCTTCAAGCACACTTTGCAGGTGACTCTAACGCAGCGGATGCGGCACAAAAGTCTGATTCGGCTATTCAATCGTATAATACGCTAAAGCATACCACTTCACTTACAATCTCTATTCCTAGCAATCTTCCATGGGGTGATCGTGCTACTACGGTATCAGGTAAACTATCCGATACTTCAGCTAGTAATGTGGGAATAGCAGCAAAGACAATAACATTTACTACTTCAAATGGTAGTCCTCTTCCAGCTTCATCAATAATTACAACCTCAGCTGGTACATATACAGCAACATTTACAGCTTCAAGTACTGTATTTAGTGGATGGAATATTCAAGCACACTTTGCTGGAGATAGTCTGTATAATGCAGCTGCGTCTTCTGCTGCAACTTATAATACAGTAAAGCGTTCTACAGGATCAACTCTTGTTATCTCTCCTACAGCAGTAAAGCCTGGTGGAATTTATAGTGTATCAGGTACTCTAACAGATACTAGCGCGCTTGTAGCTCTGGCTTCAAAGACAATAACATTCACAGCTACATCACCTATAACAATTACATCAACAACCACCAACTCCTTAGGACAGTATAGTGCCACCGGATTGACAGCACCAACTACCACAGGAACATACAGTATTCAAGCACACTATGCTGGAGAATCCTTGTATAATGCTGCAAACTCTCCAACACAAACACTAACAGTATCAACAACAGCAGCTGCAGCTGCGACTCCATCCACAATTGGACCAACAACTCCAACCTCAACTACAACAATGGCAGGAACGGCAAAAGCACCGGCCACAGGAACAGCAACAACAATTGCACGACCACCAGTACTACTACCACTACCAGCTCATTCAGTACTAGCTCCGCAGTTACAACCACAACAGTTACAACAGGGACAAAGACAGCTTGCTTTACCACCAGTAGCCAATGCTGGTATATCTAAGACAGTTCTTGAAAATACACTTGTTCAATT
>JAICVW010000543.1 GCA_025935105.1 Nitrososphaeraceae archaeon | reverse complement strand
ATTCCGGGGCCCCAAACGTTTTCTTTTCCGTTTAGATCCTTAATCATATAAACCGGGCCGGAGTCAATTCCTATTCTAATCAGTAACTTTTCCTTTTCAACTCTTTTGAGATTATTATACCTCAAAAGATTCTTGTGAACTTCAAGAGCCAGTCGCAACGGTTTTTCTGGGCTATCAGCAAACCCTATGGCCATACCATCTCCAGTTGGAAGAACCAATGTAGAGTCAGGGTCCCTTTGTTTGAATACCTCTGTTCTGTCTATCAATTGATTCAATACTATGATCTTTCGAGCTTGCTCATTAGTGGTGATTGTTGGATCAGATCCTGCAACTATATCTGTGAAGAACCAGTGATATGTGACAGTTAAGGGAGGAGGGCCTTCAAACTCTTCTAGTTCATTTAGGTTCATGATGTCAACAAGGTGAGAAATGAAATGTGCAGGACAAGCTTTTAATATTCCAACAACACTCATTGTCGGTTTTATCTGAACTTTGATTCTATTTTGTTTTATTTGATCAAGAAGCCAATCTTTATTTTTGTGTGTCTCTTCAAGTAGCTCCATTACCTCAGCAATTTGGGCTAGTTTCTCTACTTCCTTTCCCTCAGAGTAAGATCTACTAGTTGCGTGTTGCCCATCCTGCTGCTTTTCATCTATTTCTTCTAGAGCCTCTCGTTCCATTGATCTTTCACAATTTAGGGTAGAGTCAAAGTATCTTTATGGAACAACTACTTAAAAGGATTATACATCTCCCTTATAGTTAGGTCTTTTATTATACTTTGTTAGTAATCACAGATCTACAAGATATTATCTAAGCAATCGACCTTTTAGATGAAATTGCAAATTAACTAGCTAAAAACTGACATAACAGGAGGGGAAAAAAGTATTTCCTCTATTTCTCTTCTTTGGGATCCTTTACTTGCCTGGCTAGGCTTGGCTTGGCTTTCTAGTCTTCTAAATAGCGTCGATTACAAAGGAAATTGGTGTGTTTGCCAGATTAGATAGCACGAAGGCATTTCAGAGTGGAAGCGAATTATTATTGTGTTGTGTTGTTATTTTGTTGTTTTGTGATTTTTCCGCACCAATACTGGAAAAAACCTCGAATCCTTTTTGAAGAACATTTTGTTAGCATCGATAAGATAATAGACAAGTCCATATACAGATATCCCGTTCAATATTTGCAAGAAAAGCAGCCGAACATAAAGCGTTCGTCTCCCTTTAATATTTTGGTGGTTGACGATGAAAAAGACATTACATTCACGTTTCGAGTTCGCTTGGAGGGTAACGGATTCAAAGTGACCACATTTAATGACCCAGTCTTGGCTCTATCATGTTTCACTCCAGGCAATTACGATGCATTACTACTTGATATTAGAATGCCGCAAATGGGCGGATTTGAATTTTATCGAAAGGTTAGGAAACTTGACAGCCGGATTTTGGTGTACTTTATGACTGCTTTTGAACAATATTACGGAGAGTTCAAACAGGCTTTGCCAAGGTTAGCGTCGGCATATTTTATTCGAAAACCCGTTGAAATTGATCATTTGGTGCAAGAGTTAAAGTCCAAACTCTCAGCTTTGTCATTATCTGATCATGATCATGAGCATAGATGATTACCTACATCAAGCATATTTGTTAACAAATATTACATGATTAACCAGTTTAAGAATAAAGTTTGCAAAGCTTAATTATCTCTAACTTATGATAGAGAATTCGACAAACAATGTTTCCAAGTATACCGTGGCGCATAGCCTACTTGGCAGCAGCCATAGGTTCTTTTTTATTGGCGTTCTATATCGGTGCAGTCATTCCTATGAGCTCTCAAGATGCAAAGAGCTTGCTACAACAGATCTCAACCAAGAATAGACAAATTGATCAAACGATGATTTTTGTTAATAATATAAAGCCGGCGCTTGGAATGTTCGTCCCCGGGTTTGGGGTTGGTCTAGGGTTCTATTCTTCATACTCCACTGGTCTTGTATTCGACGCAGTGTCACAGCTATATCCATTGTTGAAGGGAACATCGCCTCTGGCATCATTTGCTGCACCTTATGCTATTTTAGAAGTATTCTCTTATGGGCTGGCGATGTCCAGAAGCGGCATACTTGTGTACCTACTCATAAAAAAAAGATCGGCATGGAGACGATTTGCTCTTCAAACCGCTATTGAAATTGGAACAGTTGCATTAGTATTGTATGTTGGTTCAATAATAGAATGGCAAACTATTCAGCAACAGCAACAACATCAACAGGTTCGAAAATAATGTTTTTAGTAGTTTTGGAAGGATTCAGAGAAGATATCAAAAGCTCGGCAGAGCTTTCCACAGTTTCAGTCGTCTGAATTAGTTTCCTGCGACGATTGCAAGTTTTGTCATATTAACACCTTCAGACAAAACATATCAATAGATAATTCCGAATAATAGGGGCGTGTTGTGAAAATTAGGTATCGACTACGAACAAATAGAATCTATAAGTACAAGGCTTTAGCTCAATCTATCACCAAGAGAAACAAGGGTATCCTATGCACTTTATCCCAAATAATGAACTGAATAACCAGCTGAACGGATAAAATGCAAACATTGACGCAAATCAATGATGCAGGGAAAATACATTTAGCTAGGTCGTGGTTTCCGATTTTTCAATGTCATCTCAATATCAATGTGCATACCATATTTCAAAAGTTTAATTTAATTTATAATAACATAAGGACGTCTGGCTCAGTAGGAAACAGCAGTTTCATAATAAGATTAGTTAATCTATACATATTGTACGCTATACATCTAAAAGAAAGCTGGCCATACAACAATTTGGAATACCGATGCTTCATTTGTCTTCTGTAACTTCCGTGTGTCTTCTGTACTGGTACATCTTTATACCTTGGTGGTATAACGCTAAATGCATGAAGCATGTCTCTTACTAAGACATGATTGTCTTCACTATCAT
>JAICVW010000679.1 GCA_025935105.1 Nitrososphaeraceae archaeon | reverse complement strand
TCTATTCAGCATCGCCATCACTCGTTGAAGTTGGTTGGTTAATCAGTGCGTGAGTCAACCCCCGTTTAGCGCACTGACAGGCCAGCTATTGCCTCCTTGTAAGAACACAGTGAATCATAAACAAAAGTGACTCATCTGCTAAAGTAATACAGCGTCTTGTGCATCTAACAAAATATAGCAATATCCAAAAGATAGATAACCATGACTCAGCATCACCCTTATCTAAGAAACTAGTAGCCGAACTGCCAGGAGTTTCAGAAGATTATGAGCCGGGAGATAATCCAAACGATTATCTGAAATCAATTGAATAGGCGATGTGCTTACAATAGTTGTGGCTCCATATTTGAATGTCATTGTTGCATATTCAAAAACAATAACATAGTATGGAGAAAACCCAAGTTAGCAGGTGACAGGTCTTGGAGGAGGAAGCATAATGATACCTCTACTAGTATACTTGGGTGTTCCAATCAAGTATGCGATAGCTGCCAGCATGGTAACAATAATTGCTACTTCTAGTGGTTCAGCATCTTCATATGTTAAAGAAAAGCTTGCTAATGTTAAGTTAGCTATGTTAAGTTAGCTATCTTGAAATGTTTACAATATCTGGAGCGATAATACGTGCTTCAATAACAAGCATAGTAGAACCAAGATTTCTATACTTTTTCTTCGCTGCGTTTTTATCAACGTCTTTTCTTGGAGTGCGAAAGCATATCCATCAACCAACACCCATTACGCCTATCAGACCAGATAGGCTCGCTAAATGGTTGGAATTAAAGGGAGTATATTATGACCAATCAATTAATACAAAGATAGACTATAAAGTGATACGACCAATTCCAGGAGGAGCAGGAATGGTAGCTGCTGGAAGCTCTAGATACAAACATGGCTGCCAGAATGGCAAATTTGCTTGAAGGATTGGATTTTCCAACTACAAAGAAGGAGATTATTATTCACATAGGCAAACATGGCAGCAATAATAATAATAAACGTACACGAAATATACTGAGTCTCGTTCAACGCAAACTTCTAACCAATAGTAATTACAATAGTGCATATGAAGTAGAAATAGCAGCCAATTTGATTGTAAAGAGAAAATAATAATATTTTGTACAGAATTTAGGAAGTGGTTACAGCAAAATCATATTCCACTATTATATTTGGATTACTCCCAATCTTTGCATTAGCATCTGGTTGATTCATCAAGAAATGGCAATCCTTGAAATAACGAAATGAATGAAACACCCGAATTTAGAACAGTTCCTACATTATTTGCAAGAGTGGAGCAATGGAGAAAATATGTGGAGAATTGTGACGTTAACGAACTAGCGCGTATCCAGGCGTGTGAAGTCTATTCAAGTAATGGATGAGAATGGTTATCGTATAGTTGCAAACCCTACTGCAGTTATGGCTACAATCGCTAACATCTTTTGAACATCTTTTAGTATACATTATGTAAGGTTACCAGTATTACGGCAAAGAGGGCAATAAAGCTGATGATGATTGGTGCCTTGATTTCAATTGAACCAATCTTTTCTGGCAAGATAGATTATAAAAGGATACGGCTTTCGTATCTAGATGAATATAGTTTCCCTTATTGAGCGTTCAAATTATCATGTGATAAGCATTCTATTTCTCTACATGATTGGCCAGTTACTGGAATTATGGTATTATATCAGATAACAAATGTCATTTGTGCAGACCACCTTTCATAGTATACCTGTCAGACCTAAGCCCAAAGTTGATTAAGGAACTTCAAAGTCTTGATGGCGAAGACAGACAGTTTGTTCTAAAGCAGGCAGCAGGAAGGATATTCGAAGATATCAGTCCAGAACTTTATCACAATTCTATTTCCAGGGTTTTGTGGGTGAAATTGCAATAATGGCAGTCAGTTTAGAAGAAATGAAAAAGGATCTCATCCATTGTTTATTACAATTGTAATACACACAAACAACATCC
>JAICVW010000310.1 GCA_025935105.1 Nitrososphaeraceae archaeon | reverse complement strand
TGTTGTCCGGTGCGATAACTAAAATTTATGCTGCTAAGGTTTAGCCACGTAATTTACTCATATAGGCTACCCGTAATTAACTGGTTAGCTCAAATCAGTTGACCGCAAACCATTACTTGAAATCGAAGGAAGACTACCAGATTGGGAAAGCGCCAGTTTAAGATAGACAATGGAATTGAGACGATACCTGTTGAAGGCCATACCCACAAAAATGTCGCCGTTCGGTATTTAATGAAAAGGCGCAGATCAATATTAGGCACAAGGGACCCTATCAAGATTGACGTGTTGTATTCTAAACTTCCTACAAATATTCGGATTATAGGTAAACAATTAACTCACGAATACAAGGTGAACTGGGAAAGGATCGGATCCTCAGAATACCAAGGTTCACGTTTTGTTTTCACCATGGACGATCGGCAAATTCTAAAGGCCTTAGGTCCTAATTCCACTTAAGGTTGCTTGCTTAGACTGCGAAAGAACTTCAAGGTGCGCGGTAGATTTGGCTAGTTGGCAGATAAGTGCTCACTATTTTTGACTAGAAGATAACAACACACTTAACTTAATACCGGCAGCGAGTTGGATCCGGAACTCGAGGAAAATACATTGGGAGCACCTGCAATGGAAGCGATTTTGTCAATAAGCTCTGATCTGAATATAGGTCCGCATCCGAATCGTCGTCTACCTGAATGAGCTCTCACCTTGCACATTGTTATTGTCTAGAAAGCATCTACAACAAATTTATTTTCGAAGTCGAAATACGAATTACAGGGTGACTGAAGAAAATCAAGGGCGTAGAAATTTGCCTGACCGTATTTTTGGCCTTAATTCGAACATTGCTGTGATTCTCATCCTAGTCGCACCCATAGTTTTTACCATTATTGCATATCCTGACACGCTCAACCTTTCTTGGAATCAAGGACGTGGAGGTTTCCTTTTTGCACTAGCATTCATTTTCGCTGAGCTTTGGGGACTAAAGCTCAATGTTCAGTCAAAAAGATATTTGATAGTAATAGGCCTGTCAGTGGCTGTTATTGGTTATTTTATAGTATTACCATTGGGGGTGAGAGAGTGGATAATTTCATCAGCACCCGACTTTAGAGTCAATCTTATCTATAGTTGGACTTGGATGTGGGATTTCGTGATAATGGGGCTTTATGTAATCTGTACAGAGTTCATACTTTTTGGAAAATGTTGGTATAAGCTAGCATCCGCAGGCGCTATCTACTTGGCAGGCAGCGCCCTAATCTTATTCCTGGACGCATTCTTCCCTTACGACAGCCTTGGTTTGCTACAATTCATAGTTCCTTCCTACTTACAGGCAGACCAATTGGTAATACAATACATCCAACATAATATCCTACATTTGGGATCTGGGATCCCTGCAGCTGCCCACGGTAACTTATTAGTTCTAAATGGACTGCGCGGGCACTTTGCCCTTAAGGTCTTTTGGCCCTCGGCAGGAGTTCAAAGTATGATAATTTACAGCCTGGTGATGCTTGCTTTTCTTTTAAAAATGAATATTCCTGAAGGACGGAAAGCAATTTACTTTGGCGTAGGAGTTATTGGGACTGCCCTAATCAACCTTGTCCGGATAATATCGTTGTCATTGTTTGCACTTTTGATTACGACAAACGTTGCACAATGGGAAACATTTCATTCTGTTGCAGGCGAAATTATGTTTTTGCCATGGTTGGGAATTTATCTTGCGGCTGTAATTTTTATTGAAGGAAAGAGGATGAAAACGGATAAAAAACACGCAGCTCACAATCCCTCATCCTCCCCCCAATCAAGCTGAAACAACGAGCTAAAACTACTGTCTAGCCTTGTGCTGATTGACAGGCGCCCAAATCTTTCTACGTACCAATGATTTACAGGGACTCATTAATTTCATGAGTTGTCACTAAGGGTTTGTAAATTGCCAACACAGTAAAGATTATTGGATCTTGTCGTCCCACTAATACCTACAGATAAGTTTTTTTCCAGAACTGAGCATAGTATTATTGGTTGGAAGATCCAATTTCCATGCATGCTGATGCCATCAAAGTAAAGCCTGACGAAATGGTGATTAATAAGCTTTATCATTGTGTTTTTGAAAATAGAATATTTCTTTTTTATAAGGATGATGATGGCTTATTGCACTGCTATGAGGTAGGGAATCCCGAGGCTGTAAGAGAGATATCAAAAAATCCACTGGAGATTGAAACAATATTGGAAAAATATTCTAGAGAGCAATAGAAACCAATCAACAAACATTATATTTCAGCCCATGAGATAAATTGTAAATCCATGTCGGCTAGTAATGCTCATGCTGGACGTAAAGCAGGCAATGAAATTTTCATAGGTAAGAAGCCTTTGATGACCTATGTTACAGCCACGCTAGTACAGCTTGCAAATGAACCGATGGTAATAATAAAGGCTCGTGGCAAGAGCATTACCCGTGCGGTAGATGTAGCCCAGATAATTGTGAAGAGGATGGATATGATGGGATACAAAATCGGACCAGTAAAAATAGGTTCTGAAGCTGTACAATCCACTGATGGAAGGATTAGAAATGTTTCTACAATTGAAGTTTCAATCTCCCGGGCCAAATAAATATCACTAAAGGCGTTATTTTACCCCTTACCGAATACAAACCGTATTGCATGGCATGGCTGGTGAATGCTCTGATCATATAGCTAAAGTCCCTTTCCTTTAAAATTGCTAATTCTATAAAAAACGAGCGTGTGTTTGTGGGTACAGTCACATAGAGGCTTAGAAACATCGAATATTCGGAGGTTACCAGTCCTATTAGCGAGGTCGCTTGCTTTCGTTGTTCCAGTGCAAACGGGCTTTTATTGATAAGCAAAGTCAATATTTGCTATATCCCGATATATTAGGTACAATTTCTAGATAGATCATGAAAAGGTTTGCTGAACCTTATTTGAATATGGAAGCCAATGAGGAAGGTTTTTGTTCCCTCTGGGCAGATCGAATAAGAATTTACAAAGATATCCATTTATTTATCAATAAAAAAATGCCTTCAGACTATTTTTATAACAGATTAAACCTCTGCAATGCAGAAATATCATCTGAACGCCTGAAAAAGGCAGAACACAGATACTTCATGAACAACATAAACTGTTACGTGTATGTTCACGAAAAAAATGCGGACAGTCAACGGATGCTGATCCGAGCGGGATTCAGATGGATTGACACAATGGATGTCCTGACTCTCGCTCGTGAACCGGATCTGGATAGTAAGAACAAGACACCTACAGACATGTCAATAATTAAGGTCAAACACGCAGACGTTTCTAACTGGGTAAGTACTTTTTGTGATTCTTTCGAGATACTGGAAATGCAAGCCGAAATCAAGCAAAGAATTGAGCGTAGTTTTGACAAAATGATTCTGCTAATTTCCTATGCATGTTCTGGTAATTCCGCTCCTCAGGTTGGAGGCTGTTGTGCTTTATTCATTAACCGCGGAATTATTGGACTTTATTGTCTAGGTACCATTCCTAAATTCCGTGGAAGAGGATTAGCTAGGAAATTGGTGGCAAATGGGTTCCAATATACTAGCAACTATGATTTAGATTATCTATTCCTGCAGACATTTGAGAGTCAAGACCTATCTGCGTTCTATAGCAAATTTGGTTTTAAGCTAGCATATAAGAAAAGAGTGTTTGAGAAGAAATATCATAATGGGTTCATAGTGTAGTTGATAAAGATATTAAGCCGCGCAGGGGCATAGAAATCCAAATGAGAAACAAAGTACGAGTAGCATTAGCAGGAATTGGGAATTGCGCCTCGGCACTTGTCCAGGGGACAAAGTATTACTCTTCTGAGGAAAAAAATGATGCAATTGGCCTCACAGCCTATTCGCTTGGAGGAATTAAACCAAGCGATATCGAATTCGTTGCAGCTTTTGACGTTGCCGATACAAAGGTTGGAAAGGACCTCTCCCAAGCGATATTTGCAAAGCCAAACAACACCTTGAGAATAGCTGATGTCGACAAGACTGATGTCGAAGTCAAAAAAGGTAAAGTGCTTGACGGGGTAGGCAACCACTTAGGCCAAAAGATCAGTATCTCTGACGATTCTAGTGTAGATGTTGCGCAAGTCTTAAGAGAAACTAATACAGAAATATTAATCAATTATCTGCCTGTCGGAAGCAGAGAAGCAACCAAGTTTTATGCGACTGCCTGTCTGGACGCAAGAGTGTGTTTCCTCAATGCGATACCAGTCTTTATTGCCTCGGATCCCGACTGGCAAGCCCAGTTTAAAAACAGGGATATACCTTGTGCCGGTGATGACGTCATGAGTCAGCTAGGCGCTACGGTACTTCATAAGACTATTGTAAAGTTATTTGTTGACCGGGGCGTGAAGATAGATGAAACTTACCAGCTCAATATGGGTGGGGATATGGATTTTTACAACATGTTAGATGATGACAGGCTCGAAGATAAACGAGTTAGCAAGACGAGCGCGGTGGCAGCAATGGTTCCATATGAAATACCTATGAGAATTGGACCGTCTGATTACATCCATTTTCTGCAGAATGATAAGA
>JAICVW010000360.1 GCA_025935105.1 Nitrososphaeraceae archaeon | reverse complement strand
TAATATCCACAGCTAACTCGTCTGCACTTGTTACAGCCAAATCCATTACCGAAACAATACCTGCTTCCTTTAGCTTCTTTGCTGTTGTAGGACCAATACCTTCAATATCTTGAATTTCTACCTCTGGGAGTCTTTGTAGTGAACTCTCACCTATAGCCTCAAGACCGTCGTCTTTGGCCACAGGAGAAGGTTCATTTGTATTACCATCTGCCACCTTATTTCACAATATCATTGCTTTTGGCTGTATTAATACTAAAAAGCACCCCTCAGAGAGGGAGGGACGAAGAATGTCAGGAAAAGACTTGGTACTCTTAATCTAAATTAAGATGAAAATCACGTTCATCGCACAGATAGCCGAACCCGGATCTACATCCATAGAGTAACATTTTTGGTTGAACACGTTTGAAGATCCTGTGACGTCAATTTATAGTACAACTGGAATTTTTACTCAATGTATCGCATGGTTTCAACTATTGTTGATTAGATTTGCTCGTGAATTACACTTTAAAATCTTGCTGTAATTTCATTAACACAATTACGACATTCTAGTCTAGATTATTCTATGAGCAGCATTTTTATCGAAATCGGAAAAATCTACGTCAGATGTAATGGTATCCCAAGCATTTTTTGTAATCGCAGTAGTTACATAATAGCCAGAACTTTTACAGCACACCGTCCTTACGACCCCTACGATCCTTACCTGAATTTAACCAAAAGCCAGATTAAGCAAGGATGGTAAGTATGGTAGGGATGTTAAGGATCATGTGATTCAAACTTTCTGGTACAAAATACATATCTCCCGAGCCATCCAAATTGAATATGCATTACTATTCGTACGAGTTTGATAGTCTATGTCTCTATCTTGCTTTTCCAGCCCCTCTATTATTTACTCAGTTACTTATCAACCAAGCTGAATTCGTAGAAATCGACAGGCTGCTGTTTTCTCAGTTATACATTCTACCAGCAGTTATATTTATCATAACAGATGCTGAACGAATTCCTTGGATCCTAGTCATGCGATAGAGAGTGTAAGTGCCCAAATCCGGAGTTCATGTTTTCAAAAGACCTAGTGATTGTTCATGTCAATAGGAATACCAGGTTGTTAGTGTTGCAAGGACTCACCAGAAGATTCTTACCTAAGATATTGGCCACGGTGGCCAATATGTACACTAAGATTGTTCTATTTTATCGGAGAACGAAAAACTTCGTTTCCACAGAATTATGCTTCAGAAAGAGGATGACCTGAATCGTATATACTTAGAGATTAACGAATTATAACAGCAATGGATATAGATGTCAAATTACTTTCCAGATGAGTTCAACGGTAATCTTGCACCTTTTCTGAATTTATACAAGATGTAGGAAATTCCTAACGGTTATCATTGAAAGATACTACATTACACTATCAAGTGGGTGGGTGTACTTTTGGCCTAGGTCACCAACATAACAGGTAATAGGACTGACCGGTCAGAATTAAAAATAAGAGTAATAATTATGACTTCAAACTGAGGTCCAGCAAAATTGAAAAATGGTTGACATTATTAGCATTTCATTGGGTTAATATTTCATTTCTAACCCAACACTTCCTCACCATGAAACTTCATGAATTTATTAAGTAGTTTCTTTTCATTGAACTCTTTGTAAAACTGAACTGGAACGAATATTACTATTCTTTTTCCCATCTTAGAGGGTTTTGCCACAAAGTCTATTGATTTAGCAGTCATATACTATCGCATAACTTTGCATCTGTTCTTATATCTTGTGTTATTTGTGTTGTTATCGTGGTATATACCCATATGGATAGGTATGCAAGTATATGCGTATACATGCCGGTGTTGTATTTCTTGTGCAGGAGTAAATATGTGAAAGTGAGGATGTTACCGCAGGATACATTTGATTATCATATACGTTAGCAAGAGTAAAATCTGCAGATAATGGTACTATTAATGAACCTGTACTTGAAATCGAGTGTAATTTATAACCAAATATCCAACCTCTGGTATGACTAAATCTCCACTTTGCATCAGTATCTATACCTGAACGAGGTACTACCCCTTTGTTCATAGACGACCTGTGCCATAGATGTCCTTTGGCCGTCAACAAAGTACTATCAATTGCAGCAGTATATGGGTCAACTAGCTTTTCTTTTACAAATAGACTCACCATAGTTGCTATCCTTTCTTTGATGTCTGCAGATATTGTTGAAAGCCTTCTGTCAAATTTCCTTCTATCAGGAAGTCTAGTTAATCCACATGCGTTCAATACTTTTCTAATAATAATCATGTAATCCACAGTAAATCTCCAAAAGAGTGTCCAGATTGCAATCGAAAACTTGAGAATGTTGGATGTTGTTGCTGGGCCAGCATCAATACTAGTGTGACCTGCTAAACAATATTGAGTACTATAAGCAAATAATAACCTAGCGGTCGTAGTTCTGAGGCCTATAAAAGAATAAAGTCTGAATAGAACATGCACTAAACTTGTTGCTTATTTTCATAAGATGGTTAGAAATGAAAACAAGCTTTAATTTGTCTTTATATTTAAGTAAAGCGATACCAGATAAAAAAATGAAAAGTGAAGAATAATAGTCATGATAGCTCTGTTAAGATAATTTTCAATTCTCTATCTTTCTTCCCTCTAGCTGGACTTTTAGAAATTGGTGGAGGTTATCTGATATGGCTATGGTTACTAGAAAACATGAGTTGGATTTTAGGTGTTATTGGCGGCATTGTGTTATTCCTATACGGAATAGTTCCAACGTTTCAGCAATCTTTCTTTCATAGGACATATGCAGCATATGGTGGAATCTTCATAGTTATGGCAATATTTTGGGGCTGGATTGTTGGAGGGAATACTCCTGATGTATTTGATATAATAGGGGCTGTAATTGCATTAGTAGGTGCCGCAATTATATTCTACATGCCTCGAAAAGGTGAAAAATCAATCTGGTCGAAATAATATTAATAATAATTATTACTTTGGCATTATTTTTTGCAGCAGCACTTGCTGAAATTGGAGGTGGCTATCTTGTCTGGCAGTGGGTAAGAGAAAAGAAAAGATTGGTACTAGGATTACTTGGTGGTCTAATTTTATTTATATACGGAACTATTCAAACATTATATATTTATATTCAAACAACCTGCAAATTTTGGTAGGGTCTATGCAGCTTACGGAGGTATATTTATTCTGTCTTCTATCATCTGGGGTACATTGGTAGATAAAAAGAAGCCAGATAAATTTGAAATCATTGGTTCATTTATTACACTTATTGGAGCTACCATAATTTTTTATGCTCCTCGCTAGGAAAACCAACCTCTTCTACGTTTGTGGGTTTTTGTAGCTTACTTTATATGCTTATACTCAGTTAGTTCAGCTTTATCCAGCGTCAGGATTAGGTAAAATAACAACCATGCCTTCTGGTGGGAGAAAGCAAAAGAGATTTTCGTCTGAATATACAACACTCTCCATTCTTGAATATCTATATATTCATGCACGAGACACACCAGTAAGCAAATACAAAATTGTTACCAATGTCGCTGGGATTAGACAGCAGAGACCAGATAGAGTTAATAATATAATACAAATCCTTGAACAAAATGGATTTATAAGATCAATAGAGGCTCCTTCTACTGTGACTTTCTATCAAATAACCAAACAAGGGATAGAAGCCTACCAGCAATGGATTAGAAACTACCTAAACTTTGTCAGAAGTATTGCCAAGATTAATGAAGACCTATGACACAGCAAATGCAAAGTGGTTTCAGCTTCAGTTAATCCCAAGGACTAAGTGCCGCTGTTGGGATATTGATTGATGTATATGATGGCTTGTCAATAAGTAAGAGAAGCTTATTTGATAGCCCATATCCTCTTGAAATGAACTTGTTAGCGGCTTCTTTAGCCTCTGGACTAGATTCTTCACTTATTATTATAGCTAGACCAACCCGTTTTTTTGATACAGAAGCATATCTAGTTAATGAACCAACGAAAGACTCTACAATGTTTTTGTCAACATGACCATCAACGATCTTCATAATTACCGCTCCATAGTCTTCTAAAACTTTCTTTAGCTGGATACTTTTATTCTTACTACTATT
>JAICVW010000304.1 GCA_025935105.1 Nitrososphaeraceae archaeon | reverse complement strand
ATTTTGATCAACTCATAATGTGTTGAATTTTGATCCTGATTCCAGAGAATGGTACAAATAGGAGCACCGGTGGTGAAGCCATTGTAGGTCCCTGAAAGGATATCCACTTTGTCCTGTTCCTTTCTTTGTGTAGTGACAACTGATGTACCAGGTCTTCTTCGATCGAGCTGTGTCTGGATATCTGATACCTCAAGAGGCAAACCTGCAGGGCAACCATCTAACACCATCCCAAGGCATCTCCCATGGCTTTCACCGAAGCTCATCGTCACAAATCGCTCGCCGAGTGTATTTCCTGGCATTTCTTCTAGTCACGACTTGCTTATGTTCTATATGTATTGGCTTTTTAAAGTAATGGAAAATGGGAAACGCGGTAGTAGTCTTAAACTTACTCTCGGTCCGCAGACGGCTTAAGTCTAGCTCCAAGTGTTGTAAGATCCTGAATAAAATTCGGGTATGACACCTCGACTGATTCAGCCCCCGCTACTGTGGATTTATCTGTTAACAACGCTGCAACAGTAAATGCCATAAAAAGTCTGTGGTCATTAAATGAGTCTAGGGAGGCATTTTTCAATGTCTTAGGGGCGCTTATTATTAAGTTATCCTTCTCCTCCTTGATCGTCGCGCCGAATTTGGTTAACTGCGAAGCAATATTTGCGATTCTATCTGTTTCCTTCAAGCGAGCATGACCAATCCCAGATAATTTTACAGGGGATCTTGCTTTTAAGGCCATGATAGCCACAACAGGAAGAAGGTCAGGGCTATCGGAAAGGTTGAACTCACCACCGCTCAACTGTTCTGTTCCCTGGACTCGAATTTCGCCTTTTTGGTGGTCAACCTTTATTCGTCCATCCATTTCCTCAATAATTTTCACGATACCCGAGTCGGCCTGAGGTAACCTGAAATCAATCCCAATGACCTTCACATCATCACCGACCAGAATACCTGCGCTTAGTATTAATGCCGCGCTTGATAGGTCGGCCGGAACACTAAAAATGGTGGGCTTGTATCGAGCTGGTCGCAATGAATATTCTTTGTAATCATTAGTAGTCACCCTAACGCCAAAAGTTTTCATCGTCTCTACAGTCGACTCAATGTAAGGCTTTGAAACTTGGATCCCCTTGATTTGTATCTCTACATCAGAATCAGCGTAAACGCACGAGATTAGAAGTGAAGAGACGAATTGACTTGAGACACTGCCGTCTAAAATAGTCGATCCTCCCTTTATTCCCCCTCCCATGACGACGAGTGGAGGTGCACCATCCGCTTTCGTGGAAAAGGCCTTTACGCCCAAGTTATTAAGAGAATCCAAAAGGGGCTGCATCGGTCTCTTACGTAGGCTTTCATCTCCGGTTAACACTGTAGAACCGTTCTTCACTAGAGAAGCAATAGACGTCATTAATCTGATGGTGGTTCCAGAATTCGCTGCATTAAGAACATCATCTGGAGCTACGAAGGTATGTCTTCCATTGACATATACTATATCGTTGTCTTGTCTAATTTTAGCTCCCAGTGCCTTACATGATGAAACAGTCGCAAGAGTATCCCTCGAATACAACGGGTTTTTAATTATCGATTCTCCTTCAATTAGAGAAGATATAGCTAGAGCTCTATGGCTGTAACTTTTACTTGATGGGCATCTAATCATTCCATTGATTCGTGACTTTGCGCTTTGAATCCTAACCAATTATGATATCCACTTTGGCCTTTTCATTATTAACTTTAGAAACTATTATACTGCCATCATATTTATTGAACACATCCCTTATCTCCTCTACTTTTCCTTCGTGTGATACGGCAGCGATGGCAGGGCCGTTACCTGATATACTTGCTCCCAGCGCTCCTGCTTGTATCACCTCCATTATCGGCTCATATTCAGTACATAGAGCAGTCGCCAGAAGTCTGCCATTAAGATTCATCGCGCTCCAGTAATCGCCTGAACTAGCCAATTTGAAGGCTTCTTCGAATGGCTCTGACATAGTGCTAAGTTTTGTCAGATTTCCTCTCTGGCAACTAGGAATAAAAATCACTGCATGGAGATCATCTGGAGCCCTCTCATGTAAAATGAGCTCATTTACGCGGTTATCTGTGATTACGAACCCGCCATAATAGCAAGCAGAGGAATCATCGTAAGCTCCAGTTATAGTTACTCCGGCGTCAAGAGAGGCACGCGTTGCTACATCCAACACCGCGCTATCATCTACTTCTTCTTTTACAAGAGTGCTACACGCCAAAGCAACTGCATTAGAAACTGCACTAGAGCTTTTTAGGCCAAAGCCCATAGGAATTTCGGATTTGACTTTTATATGGACTGAATGCTTCTCAAGTACTTGTTTAGGTATTGTGTTGTAGATAATATTCCGGACGAGTTTTCCATAGTTGTGATCGGGACCGGATTTTCCGATTCCAGCTCTTAGCTCTGCCTCAGCGACAACTTGAAGAGAAATTCCTAATGCGGATCCCCTGAAAGTTGCTAGTGCATTCACAATGGAGATCGCGCCATGTATAGTTGCACGTGTTCTCCTAATTATCACGAAGGTTCTCCGAAAGGACCCAGAAGCGCCTTTTTCATCACTTCCACTGGAGCATTTAAGCCGGTCCATATTTCGAATGCTTCAGCGCCCTGTGCCAATAGCATTTCATACCCATAAATTACTGAGGCTTGTGCGATTCTTGCCTGCTCTAGTAGATTTGTCACCATTGGTAGATACACTATATCATAGACCACACTATCCCTACGGATATGCTTGTGATCTAATTGAGATGTAGTAAAATCGGATCCTGGAGGTGTAGAATTGATTATCAAGTCTGAATCGAGGGCATGCGCACCGAGATTCTCAAAGGTCGCAATTTTAGCTTTCAATCCCACATTGGAAGCCAATTTTACGAGATCCATAGCAGTGTCAGGTGTCCTATTTACAATTACTAAATGTGAGATCCCACCCTTATCTGAAAGGGCAGTGACTATTGCCCGCGCAGCTCCCCCCGATCCAATCAGGAGAATGTTCATCCCGTTCAAGCTTATGTGTCGCCGGTTTAGAGGTTCAATGAATCCTTGAACATCGGTATTATAGCCCTCGAATCTGCCCTCAACATTACGGACCGTGTTAACTGCATTTGCCTTTCTTGCCGCCGGATGCAATATTTCCATATGTGGTAAAATATCTACCTTATGCGGTATTGTTACGTTAAAGCCAGATATTTTGGTAACCTTGAGTGAGTGAAGCGAACTTTGTAATTCGCCTTTGGGTACTCGAAATGCGATATAGGTAGATTTTCGGCCAATAGAATTAAAGGCGGAATTAAACATTACAGGCGAAAGTGAGCGATCAATTGGATCACCTATTATACAATACGTCTCAATTGGATTATCAATAGATTTTATCACAGATTCATTCCCTCATACAGCTTTCTCATTTCAAGGATAGTAAGTTGACCCGGGACCACCGATTTTCCTAGGGAGGCATAGGTGAAAGGTGCGTTCCCGTAGATTGTGCACAAAATGCGAGATAGCACTCCTAATTCACCCATTGCGAATAATATCAAATCCAAATTCATGACCACCTTATACAAATCAAGCAATCTGATACAGTCATGTATGTTCTCAGCGGTAGTAACAATCTTTAGAAAGTTGCCATATATTCTCATTTGTCCTAGAAGATCTAGAAGTACTTCATTTGCAGGGGTCCCCTCAAAGTCATGCCAAGAGACCAGGATTCGGGTCTTATGATCCGCTAGAAAATCAACCAACTCGTCATGATTTATTAGTGTATCGTATTCTACGTCAAGTAGCATTGGCATAGATAACGAAAGTTCCTTTAGCCAATCGATCCTTTCGTCGGCGCTCCCTGAGAATTTGCCCTTCTGAGAATGAGGCCTGAGAGTGAACACTGCTTTGTTTCTAAAACCGTTTGCTATCCTTAGGGAATCTTGCATTTCGGATAGTGGCAAGTAATCAAATCTGATTTCAACGAAATTAGTACCGTCTGCGAAAGCTTGTTTTATCTGCTTCTCCAGATCTAGAGATGAAGAGGAGGCAATCGTAGTACAGATCTTCAATGATAGATCATCTGAAGTCTGATTATTGCTAGCCAACTCCAGCAGGAGGGTGACTATGCTTGTCATGCTCCATCCTCTCGTGCGCACTCAGAGCTTCCACCGTCTCGAACATTCGCCCGCACCGACTACAACGATGGGGTTTAGAAGCCTTCATATTTGATGGAATAGATGCAGCCATTTCTCATTAAATATTATGGTCCGACAACTAATTAAAGATAATAATCCTAGGGATAATTTGAATAGTGTGAGGGAATTTTCTTCCAATTTGCGATTAGCGCTTGAGGTCTTATATGTAATTTCTCTTCAGTGAGTCTAGCAGTTGCCAACCGTACATATTCATCCACTATTTCGATCCCTATGTACCTTCTATTGAAGTGGGATGCCACTTTTGTGGTCTGACCGCTCCCATTGAAGGGATCCAGAACTATATCTCCTTCATAAGAATATAATTTCATGAGGCGGTATGGTATTTCTTCAGGAAACGGGCAAGGGTGCGTGATATATCCTGGCGGTACTGGAGCGATGTGCCAAACAGAATT
>JAICVW010000295.1 GCA_025935105.1 Nitrososphaeraceae archaeon | reverse complement strand
TCGTCGAATCCAAAAAGAAGGACAACTGACAAATGGTTGACGGTTTATGGAGCAAGAGAAAATAATCTGAAATCGATTATCGTGAAATTCCCGATAGGATGCTTGATAACAGTTACAGGTGTTTCTGGATCAGGGAAATCTACACTTGTCAACGACATCTTATATAGATATCTTGCTACGCATTTTCACAAATCTAAAGAGAGGCCAGGTAAGTTCAATAAAGTAACTGGGCTAGAACACATTGACAACATAATTGGTATAGATCAATCCCCTATAGGCAGGACTCCAAGATCAAATGCTGCAACTTATATTAACGCCTTCACACCAATTAGAGAATTATTTTCCCGTACTCCAATCGCTAAAGAACATGGCTATAGTCCGGGTCGCTTCTCCTTCAATGTCCCAGAAGGCCGATGTGAATCCTGCGAAGGGGCAGGAGTCAGAAAGATAGAGATGCAGTTTTTGCCCGACGTATACGTTGTCTGCGATGAATGTAAAGGCAAACGGTATAACTCTGAGACTTTAAACGTGAGGTACAAAGGCAAGAACATCTCAGAAGTGCTTGACATGACAGTGGAAGAAGCTCTCCTATTCTTTCAAAATATCCCGACAGTACAAAAGAAGCTTCAAACGTTAGAAAGGGTAGGGCTAGGCTATATCAGAATAGGGCAACCAGCGACAACTCTATCTGGTGGCGAGGCTCAGCGAATTAAGCTTTCTGCAGAGCTTTCTAAAAGAGATACAGGCAGGACACTCTACGTACTTGACGAACCTACTACTGGACTCCATTTCGCCGATGTTAGCAAACTTTTGGATGTACTGGATTCGTTAGTGAGTTTAGGCAACACAGTAATAGTCATTGAACATAATTTGGATGTCATTGCGTCCTCTGATTGGATTATAGATCTGGGCCCAGAGGGGGGCGAAAATGGAGGTGGTGTAGTAGTTACTGGAACACCAGAAGACATTATTGGTTGTGAGAGCAGTTATACTGGTCAATACCTCAGGTCAAAGTTGTCAATTGACCAGTTGATTTTTAGGAAGGGTGTTAGACCTTCAACTCAGTAGTACAGGAAGAGATAGGTTCACAGGTTAAACGGCTGCCTAATTCACCAGGCGTCTATTTTATGAAGGATGGCGATGGTCGAATTATCTATATTGGAAAGGCCAAGAATTTGCGTAAGCGCGTTTCTTCTTATTTCAAACAGCCACCTAGCGATTCTACACACAGGGAGTATGATAGTAGCAGATGGAAAACATCAAAACTCGTCAGCAAGATTCACGACCTAGATTTTATCCTCACCGATAACGAGGTAGAGGCGTTTTTATTAGAGTCAAATCTCATTAAAAAGTATAGACCAATTTTCAACATAGAACTGAAGGATCAACAGCGCTATACATATCTCAAAATTACCGATGAGGCTTTTCCTAGGCTACTTGTTGCTCGTCGAAATGCAAATGGGGATTTATACGGACCAAAGGGAAAGATTTATGGACCTTTTGTTTATGGCAGTTCAAAATTCCTAACAATTGGCTTACTACGGAAAATATTCAAGATTAGAATCTGTAATAAATTGCCAAAAAAGCCATGCCTTGAATACTTTCTAAGAAACTGCGACGCTCCTTGTGTTAACAACATCACCAAGCAAGAATACATGAAGAACATTAAATCTCTGCAGAACATTCTCGAAGGCAGGAGCGACATAAGCAAGTTTGTGGATGAAATGGAATTAGAAATGAAACAAGCATCTCAAAATCTAGATTATGAAAGGGCCCAACAAATACGCGACACGCTTCTTAGACTCAGAAACCTAAGCGTAAAACAAAAGATGGAAAAAGCCGCTTGGCGATATTCGAGTGAAGAATATGTGGGAATAATAAAGCTGGTCCAGGAAGGAGTGGCCCACGTTATGGTATTACGTAGAAGAAACGGTGTAATAAGTGACATGAAAAAATTTGAATTCGAGCTGCTTGGGGACAATTCACTAGCAAGCTTTTTGTGTCAATACTATTCGTCTTCTACAGACATTCCACAGTTTATTTATGTCAACGAAATACCGGAATCAAGTATCGCATTGACCGAATCAATCAAGCGATTTACGGATCATGATGTCGAAATTATCTTGGTGTCAGACAAAACAAAGGAGAAGAGAGATTTGATGGATTTAATAATGCGCAACTTGTGGAAACACGTTGAAAACGGTTATCCACCCGAGGTTGTTGAGCTAAAAGAATTGCTTCATCTGCCGGCAATTCCGTCCGTAATCGATTGCTTTGATGTGTCAAATTTAGGAAATCAATATGCTGTCGGGGCGTGTACTCGGTTTGTTAACGGAAGGCCGCAAAAGGCCTGCTATCGAAGATTCAGAATCAAGTTAACGTTCAGTCAAAATGACTTTGCAATGATACACGAAATTGTAACGAGAAGGTATTCAATCTCAAAGGCTTACCATCCTCATGAGATTGAGTGTACTTTACCAGATTTAATAGTAGTAGATGGTGGCAAGGGACAGCTTAGTTCTGCCATAAGCGCTTTAAAAAAAGGAGGTATTGACGTCCCTTGCATTTCTATAGCTAAAGAAAACGAAACTATCTATTCACCAAGTTCGGTATTTCCAATTCAGATTCCTCGGAGAAGTCAAGCTCTGAAGTTAATCCAGAGCATAAGAGATGAAGCCCATCGCTTTGGCTTGGCTTACAATCGTCATTTAAGGAGACTCTGACTCAGGCTCAGGGTTCGCTTTGTTCATTCTACCATAGTGTTGGCATGTTTCGGTTCCACTAATGTTGTCATTTAATCAAAAAGGCATACCGACGATAGTTATCGCCGGCGCTACAAGCGGGGTTGGCAAAAGCTCAGTTGCCATAGCAATCATGCAGTCTCTGAAGGAGAAGGGCTACACAGTTCAGCCTTTCAAGGCTGGTCCAGATTTCATTGATCCTAGTTATCACACCTTTGTCACCGGTAGACAATCCCGGAATTTAGACCTGTGGTTAATGCGTAAGAGGGGTGTACTAAATTGCTTTTACGATAATTGTGATGACGCTGACATAGCAGTAATAGAAGGAGTCATGGGATTCTTTGACGGAATATCTGGAAGATATGATCACGGAAGTACCGCTCATATTGCAAGGATTTTAGACGCCAAAGTCCTATTAGTATTAGACGCGGCTAAAGCAGCAAGATCTCTTGCGGCTACTGCCCTTGGATTTATAAGATTCAGCAAAAACACGAAAATCCACGGGGTTATACTAAACAACATCGGCAGTTCAAAGCATGAGGCAATTCTACGTGAGGCGTTTGCCGATAAAGTAAATGTTCCAATTATCGGGACGATAAGAAGGAACAGTGAAATCTCTATGCCTGAAAGGAGACTAGGTTTGACCCCAGCTTCCGAACTTGACAAAAGCAAAAAGAGAGGAATTCTCAAGTCGGCTAGGTACATTGCGGAACAAATTGATCTTGAAAAGATTGTGGATCTTGTCCATAAACCCAGCAGTAGAGACCCAGGGCCACCTATAGTTCAACGGAAACAGGCAGAGCCAAATGTCGCAGTTGCACTAGATCAGTCTTTTAATTTCTATTATCCAGATAACCTTGATGCTCTAAGGAAGGAGGAGATAAACCTAATATTTTTCAGCCCCCTCCACGACGCATGTATTCCTCCCAATATATCAGGAATTATCTTGGGCGGAGGTTTTCCTGAGATTCTCGCAAAACAATTGAGCGAAAATCAAAGCATGAAATCATCAATACTAGAGGCAGCTCAAAGAGGCACTCCTGTCTATGCGGAATGCGGGGGATTAATGTATCTTAGTAGGTCGATTACAGAAGACAGTGCAACGCAATTTAATCGAGGATATTCAAAAAGCAGCATGGTTGGACTAATCGATGCCGATACAATCATGACTAGACGTCTAACTCTAGGATATACTGTTGCTGAGAGTGAATCGCCTCCCTTCAATAAAATATCAAATGTGAGAGGACACGAATTCCATTATTCAAAATTAGAAAACGTCCAATGCGACGCAAAATTTGCGTATAGAATGTTAAGAGGGAACGGGGTTGATGGCCAAAGAGATGGATTCAGAGTATACGATTGTCTCGCCTCGTATATGCACTTGCATTTTTCAGACACCAGACTACCGCAAAGACTTGCCAAAACATTCAGAAAATTTCGCAAATAGATTTTTTAATCGTACAATTTTGGCTTGGCAACTTTAACATAGAGCGCTTTAGCATACTATTGCTTCTCATGTTCAATTTTTTTTTTCAATGCACTATTCATTTCCTCGAATTTTCTCCGTATTTCATGATCTAGACGACCACCTGCAAGACTCACTCCGATGCCTCTGAATATTTCGCGATGGATAAGTCTCACTTGGTTATTTTCAAGCCTTTGCAGAGTTAGTATGCGCTCTCCGTCTAACAGTCCAGGCAGAAAAGCCTTACCGAGCCATCGCAGCTCATGATTAGGCTCGATTTTGGTCAATACTGGCCTGTACTTTCGAGTTTTATTATTCGAAGTGGATATGTGAATCTCGAGTTTTGATCCCTCATTAAGGCTCCCGGTTATATCGCGGATAAACGGATTCCAATCGCGATAATGGCCAAAATCTACTAGCACCTGCCATACCTTTTCAGGCGAAGAGTCGATGTCCACCTCTGTTCTTATTTCCTTCAAATGACTATCTTTTT
>JAICVW010000136.1 GCA_025935105.1 Nitrososphaeraceae archaeon | reverse complement strand
TATTATACAAATGAGCCCACATCCACATTTGATTGCAGAGTTTGTCTTTGGGTGTTTGAAAGCAAATGGGAGCTAAATATTCATAATTGTCTGGAACATATGATAATAAACCATTTAGAAGAACATAATGGAAATCTTGAAGATCATCCCATTGTTCAAGAATAGACCATAAATAATAGTAGACTTACATTTGTTTTAATTACACAAAACAATCAATCTGGATAGTCAATTTATCAACCATGAATTAGTTGTGTCTGAATCTTAAACGTGTAAATAAAAAGAGTTAGTGGTTAGACTCCAATTTAGTGTATGTTAGCTGTGTTTGTTGCAGTGTTTGTGCAATCTGAATTGCTACAGAGATTGCCTTGATTAATTGATTGATCTACTCTAACATTGCCTGAACTATGATGACCTGAACCTACTGATGCACTGTTGCTTCCACTATTTGAACAACTGGAGTGATCACACAGATTACCCTGATTAACACTTTGGTGGACGCTTATGCTGCTATGATGGTTGTGGTGATGATGTCCGTGATGGTGATGGTGGTGATGGTGGTGATGTCCGCTTGCAAATGCAGCTGGTACAACACCGATACCTGGAACCATCATTACTCCGATTGCTATGGCTAATGTCGCTATAAGACTGATTCTAATCTTTTGTTGCATTAAAAGAGAGTGAAATAATCACCATATAGGCTTTAAGAAATTTTCTTCAGTTTAATCTAATGTAAAAGAAATGTATATTTTGGTTTGAGGATCGTTAGTAAGCCGAGCATTTTCTAACAAGTAACCAAACTATTTTAATTACTCCAATCATGGAGTTTGCTACCTACAAGCTTTGATACAGATACTGATTAGATAAAAAAATCTGGAGAAAAAAATTCGTGTTTTTGGCCCTAGTTCTAGTGTTTATTGACGTCGTTTGATGCGCTGTTCGAGCAATCTGAGTTACTGCAGAAGTTTGCTTGGTCGATTGATTGGCCGACTCTAACGCTGGAGTCATGGTGTGAATTAACTGAGGCACTGTTGCTTCCACTGTTTGAGCAGCCTGAGTTATCACAAGCATTGAGTTGTGAAATCTCTTGATTAATTCTCACGCTGCTATTGTGGTGATGGTGGTGATGATGTCCGCTTGCAAACGCAGCCGGCGCAATGTTTGCGCCAGGAATCATCAATACTCCAATCGCTATAGCTAATCCTGCTATAAGACTAATTCTATAATTTGGGAAAGTGGCCTTTTTTAGCCTTCTTAATTGGGTTTAAGTTACGGTTAAGGTTGATATCATTCTGAAATCCTTGTAAGTTACGATAACCTTAAAAGTTCTAATTTTTTGGTGATACTTTATGATATTTACGATTTTTGAAAGCCACATAGCCCCTGCATAGGCTGATCCTTTGAGTAGAGTAAGTTGAGAATGAGATGACGGTATATCTACCCATTTCAATCCTTTTTACAAAAACGTAAATTATAACTCAATTATAATTACAAACTAGTCTACACTGTCTGCAACTTCTATTTTAAACCCTCTACCCTTAGCATCTTCAATTCTTCGCTTGTCCTTCGTTATCCAAGAAACTCTAATCAAACCATATATTTCAAGATCAAGTAATACTTTATTCAAATCAGCCCAATTCAAGATAATATCTTCCTTTTCAAGAACGCGCATTAATTCTGAATCTGTTATATTTCCTGCGCGCTCAATTTTTTCATATATAGTATTACGTAATGGATACTTCATTTTTGCTCACTATAGGCATATACCATCTGAATCGAGTTCTCTTATCAGGGGATCTATACCACTGATATAACCATAATTAGGCTATTATTATTTCTATTCGTTGGCTTATAAATTCGTGTTTTATTTATAACTGATATTAAAAGTTTTATCCAATTTTATGCCCTGGACAGCGTCAAATAAGCTACATCTATACACAGAGAAATCTTCCAACCATATTTGACGGTTTTGACCTACTACAAGTGAGCAATTCAAGATGATTGCCTTTTAGAATCAACACTCGTGGAGCCTTTCACAAAATTGTAGTTTTAATCGAGATTCATTGTTGTATGGCATATTTTTTACTAGTATGATGCAATCATAGAATAGTGGTATAAATCAAAAATGGCAGCGTTTGCAGCAAGTCTGGAATTTCTATTCAAGTCTTCTACCATTATTCCACGTTCAATCATGAGCTGTCGGCCCTGCCGTTTAGTGCCTATTCAAACAATGTATATCATCCAATCTATCCGTCCTTCATTCAACCTACCTACCTACCACGATTGGATGAATGTCTTAGTCTAGCCTGCCATAGTTTGCTAGATTAGCCTACTTTGTTATCTGGAACGAGTTAATCATTTGCTGTACAGTTGGCATATACCTGTCGAATTCGTCTGTTCCTCCTTCATAAGTTAGGATGTATGCTTTGTCACCTTTAATTGCTCCAATTTCCATATCTTTGAAAGTAGTTTTCCCATCCACGTAAGTGTAAAGTGATTTATATGCAGGCAATCCAGCGAGGATATTATTCGTAGTTAATCCAATTGATTTGAAATTCTGAAGAGAGCCTTTTAAATCACTAAGACCATCATGCGCATATTGAGCTACTGAAATTCCTTTTTCATCTGAAATATCATCCATACTCAAGTCTAGACTAGCATTAGAGTTACTAGCTGGTGGATAGAATGTAACAATATCAGTTTCCGTGTCCTGTTTTGTACCGTTTTCTTCCTTATCCCAACTAGTCGGATATTGGATTTTTATTCCATAAGTAGAATTTTGATATGTTAATAAATTTGTCGCCGTTGTCTGCTGTGCTAGAGCTATTAGCTTTATCGGAGCTAGTACGGTTACTCCAGAAACTACTACAATTAAAAGCAACAGTGATAATAATATTGTTTTGTTTTTCATCGAATTATCCACTGCTGTCAACTAATCCAACTTTTGAGGGTGTTATCCTATCTACAATATCAAACTGCCTATTGTTACATGACCACGATACAAAGCTGGAATTAATGTCTGTTAGCTTCACGAAAAAGACGAACCTTGGTCCTATATTAAAATCCTTTAGTATATTCGACGAACATACTAATAAAGAGCCACATTTCTAATCGACTTATATACTAACAGACGAGCTATTCCTAGATTGATGATAATTTTTACTATTACTCTTTTACCCTCTTATATTATGTATGTCAGCTGGCAAATATTGGATCTTATCTCGATGATATTATTTATAAAGAAATAGGTACTATTCCCATTTACAATATTGAGCAATCGTTCTAATGTAACTTGATTGGAATTGCAATCGTTCTAATGTAAACTTGACAGTATTCTTGTCGAATGCCAATTTTTTCTTAATTTTTAGTGTTGCTGTAGGACAAATCGTAAGTACGCTGTCTGTAAATGGCTCCTGAATGTAACAATGAAAATAAAAAATCGAGCATATGCAGAAATAACTCTCCTGTGAAACTCGCGACAGATTTAGATAACCGTTGGTCGAAAATTGGATCCGAGAGATGATAAAATTAGGTTTTTTTCCTCAACATTGTCTACAAGAGTTTATGGTAGCAATAACTGTGCCGAAAACATTATCGAAAACATGAATAATAGTGCGGGTTTGTCTATTAAAGTTGTAGTCTGATAAAACTATTAGCACAGGCATTCACTTCTTGTTGGGCTAAACGGGTTTTTAATTTCTTGTTTATATTGATTAGAAATGTACTGTTATCAGCCTTCATCCCTTTCAGGATCAATCGATCTTATCGAGGTTGCGGATACAAAAGTAAAAGTCCATTAATTGTATCCTTGAAGCACTAGTATCATTAAACATAAAAGTATTATGTTAATGATTATCTTATAAGACCAACAGGACAAGACAAGTCAAAAGAGCCTTTATCGGTTTTCTGCCTAAATTATAATAAGGTGGCTTACCTTAATAACCGTCATCTTTTATGAAAATATAAAATATTATACTTGAAGGGAGAATCCAAGGAGTGCTATCATACCTCAAAACATGAAATAGTTTTAAATGTTGGAGTAATCCATATGCTATGCAAGACTTCTTTGAAATAGATCGTCTAGTGGAAGATCTAGCTAAAATATACTCTACTGCATGTGCTACTACATGGTTCAAGTTGACGAAAAGCAAGCCACAGCCAACAGAGTTCCGGGCCAAAGTTGTCGAGTTCATGGAACATTTCGAATATACATTGTCTACATTTCCTAAGGGACCAGAAATTGATCAATTTAGGGATTATGCTAGGAAAATTCTTCAGAGGGAGATTGAAAAGGTGCTTCAAGGAGATAATAAAGAAGTCGAAAAGCGTTACAAGTACTATGTAGAGTATAATTAGTTGCATAATTAGCTATCTGCATGCAGTATGCAGATAACTCCATAAGGAATAATCTGGCTGATAACTATAGCTACTCTTATGCTACACTAACAGAGATCCATAATTGGGCTTGGCTTTAGGATATTAACTTTAAAAGGATTTAGAGAAAAAGGTATGTCGGCAGTCCTAATTTTGTCTGCGTCCTAGAAAGAGTTGAGAAAAGTTATATACACATTATTGATGTACATGACTAGTTATTTTGTATAGCTTTATTAAACTGACATGTTTTCGTACGAGAATAAATCAAAAAGTTATTGTATAAGATCCACGCATATTATACGTTGAAGAAAAACATTGATGATAGAACACTTCATGCAGAGATAAGCATCATACCTATCGGAACCGGTGCTACTAGCATAAGTAAAGAAGTGGCGCTTGCTTTTGGTGCTATACGTAGGACTAGTGGTATTAGGGGGACAAGGCTTACTGCAATGGGGACCCAGATAGAATCTGATAACATCACGGCAATTTTTAATGCAATTGATGCGGCACATCAGGCGGTTAAATCAGCTGGTGTTAAGCGAATTGTTTCTAACATAAAGATATCTGAAAGGTTAGATGCATCAAGGACGTTGGAAGCAGAAGTAAAATCAGTTACCGATAAGTTGACTGGATAATTAGGTCATCGTTAGTGTCAAAGCAGATTCATGACAGCCACGTAGAACTTTACCTAATTAATTCTTAGCTAAGATAAACTAATACTATTTTTTCTATAACGTCAGATGTTTTGATAACATATCTTATGGACCTAGCGACATTGCCAAAATCCGGTCCCCTTATCCTTGTCGCTTAATATGTGCTATTAGGCTACCTCAAGCATGATAGAAATGATGACGGTTTGAAGATTTCTACTCATCAACATGATATTAACGCATATGAATAATAATTAGCAATATCTGTCTGGTCTGTAACTATAACTCTATTTTCGGTTCTAATTAATAGATAATACTTCTGTATTTGGAAACCTAATGAAGCATTCACAATTCCTATAAATAACGAAGGAGAGGTTTACTCAGCATGTTTTCTAATAGAGGATTTTTTATGACTGCATTTATGTTATCTCTTTTGATGATCAGTCTCACCTTTATTGGGCCGGTAATGGCCTCAAGCAAAGGAGGAGGCTCAGTTACACAAGAAAAAGTAAGCACAGGGGATCCGAGCCTTGACAAACAAATAAACAAATTCTATAGTTGCATATCTAAAACGCATCAGGACCCCCCAACTATAGAGAAAATAGATAGTTGCTATTATCAAGGAGTTGGCGGAAGTGGTGGCACCTCAAGTGCTGATATTGGAATTGGAATTGGAGGTGAGGCTAGTTCTACACCCCCTTCAACATCTATTAGCTCTCATCATAAACATGGTAATACTGAAGGCAGCTCCGATATTAGCAGCGGTACTGGAAGTGGAGACACTTCTGCACCTTTGCCTGTATCTTCTGGCCATCATCACAAACATTGAAATAATCAGCAGTCTGATTAAATTTCACCAGGGAAAAGTACCGATTCGGTTATCAGAACAAAAACCTAGCAAATTCTTAATTATTGGAGGATTTATCTGTTGAACAGTCAAAGATTATGAATACACGCCCTCTTCCACTCCCTAGTGGTAATAGAATGCATATATCAAAGCCCTTACATATTGTTAGACTAAAAAATGAAGCGAGCAGCTGTTAATATCAACATTTCACGTGAGGAGGTCTATGCCATTCGGCAAAATCCCTATGGGTAAAGTTTCTACTTATGGAGATCTTGCGAGGGCAGTGGGTCATCCAAAGGCAGATAGAGCAATAGCCAGAATTATTGCGAATAACACTACTAACAAGTAATTGGTTCATTTATTTGAACTGCTTATTTGATAACGAAGTGAGTGAAACCATTTACTTTACGAGATAACTGATAAAATGTCTACCTCTTATATATTGCTACCCGGATATAATATGCTATGAATGAAACTCCTAAAAATTACGATAATAATGCCCAAAACACGATAAAAGATAGCGATGTCTATAAGCTGCTTCTAGAAATACCTGCTGGAAAGGTTTCTACTTATGGAGATCTTGCGAAAGCACTTGGAAGACCTTTAGCCTCTAGAGAAGTGGGGAGAATACTTGGAAGGAACCCAAATCCAATCAAAGTACCTTGTCATAGGGTAGTGATGTCAGATGGCACAGTAGGTGGGTACTCTCTTGGTAGCGATCGAAAGAAAGAATTACTTGAAAAAGAAGGCATATCCTTCTCCCATAAAACCCTTAACAATTTCAAAGAGGTCAGGGTCCATCCTAAAAACAGGTCTGCTATTTTGGCTGAGAGTAGAGATGAATTATCTGTGAAAACAGTGATATAGGGCGGGTCGGTGTCTTCTTCATGATTTTGCTACTACAATAGCCTTCATTCTCTTATCCTATTGTTTTCCTCTTTATTTAGGCGTCTGAGATGAGATCTGCTTCCATTTCTACCAAAATTTGTGGAACACACATAGAACTACATAAGAACTCATCTGGAAAGTAATTTGACATA
>JAICVW010000318.1 GCA_025935105.1 Nitrososphaeraceae archaeon | reverse complement strand
GTTACATACAAGTTACCATTAGATGAATCAAATGCAATGCAATTGGTGTTACCAACAGGTATAGGACTACTAGGAGTACCAATTACTGCGTTAGTACTACCTGAGATTACTGAGCCTGTGTTACTGCAGCGACCGTTAGCCACATAGACGTTGAAAGCTACTCCATTTATAGTGGAGGGACCTAAGCCGACTCCAGTTATAGTAGCAATGGGTCCCTTCATTGTACCATGGAGCACAAAGATTCAGTATTCGGTAATTATATAAACATCGCCATTACGTGAATTAAAAGGCATAGCAGCAGGGTCCTCACCTAAAAAGATTCCCTCACCAAAAACGGCAATATCTTTAAACGTGGTAGCAGATACTACGTCCACAGCATTACCACAGGTTATGCAGGTTATGTACTCATTTCCATTAATTGGATCATAACCGACAGATTGCGGAGCGAAACTGGCAGATAAATTCGCGATCACATGGTTAGTAGCACCGTCTATGACTTCGTTAAATGCAAGGTCCACTACATAGATGTTATTAAGTAAAGGGTCAACAGCAATAGCACCTACGTGTCCATCCGGTCCCGGTCCGAATGTTAGGGTGCCTATTATTTTATTTGTTGTACCCGAATTTACTGTGTTATTGGTTGCTAAATTTGCCGCCGTTATCGTTATTCTTATTTAGTGGCTGGAAGACTCTATATACATAGAAAAGCATAGTTGACCATTTCCAAGAATGAAGCAGGCATTCCTTCGGATAATAGCACGACTGGCACGATCGAGGTATTACGTGACGAAAAAATAATAGTTAATAGATATTTCGAAGTACTTCGGCGAGCCCAAACAAGGTATGATTATTACACTGACGTGCAATCGCTTTCCATACCTTTTTCAGCTCCCATAAAAAATGAGCTAGATCTAGCCGTAAAGCACAGAGGTGTGAAATTAAGGGTCATTACCGATCTCGCTAGTCGAGAGAGTGTCGCTCTCTGCAAGAATGTCGTGGATGTTGCTGAGCTACGGCATCTGGAAGGCGTAAAAGGAAACTTTGGTGTTAGTGACACAGAGTACTTTGCTATTGCCAATCCTAGCGGTCCATCATCTCCTCAGGCCGTCTACAGCAATATGGAACTAGACGTGAAGCAGCAACATCACATATTTGAAAACCTATGGACCAAGGCGATACCGGCAAGACAGAGAATAAGAGAGATAGAAGATGGTCTTGAAACTTACTTTACAGATGTCATCTATGACCCTGAAGAAACCATCCAAAGATATCGGAGTGTTGTAGACTCGTCAAAATATGAACTTATGCTATTACTTCCATCTTCCGCTGCATTCAAAAGACACCAGGATGTGGGCGTTTTAGATTCATTAATTAAGTTATCAGAGAACTCGAACATGAAAGTTAGAATTCTACTCCCTTTTAAGCGGGCCGCTCAGAAACAGTTCGAAAATTTTCTTTCCATTCACCGAAATATCAATCTCCATTTCATGGAAGATAGCGTTGGTGCTACCAAAGCTACAATCCTGATAGGAGATAGAAGGAACGCATTTGTAATGGAATTAAGGGATGACACAAAAGATAATTTACGTGATGCGATAGGGTTATCCATTCATTCCAACAGTCAAGCGAGTGTTCAGTCTTATGTTTCTATATATGAGAATCTGTGGAACGTGAATGAACTGTACCAAAATATTAAATATACAAACAGAAAGTTGGAAAGTTCATACAAACAACTGAAATTAAAGGAAGCCCGACAGCAAGAACTCTCATCGTCGCTAGAACAAACCAATAAAGAATTAGTGAATATAGGTGCGCTCCTAGCGAAATCAAACGAAGAATTGGTAAAGAAGGAAATGGAATTGAAGAAAGCAAACGAAGAATTGAAGGCAGTCGACAAGGCAAAGGACGAGTTTATTTCTATGGTCAGCCATGAATTGACAACACCCCTTGTCCCTATCAAGAGCTATGCTGAAATGTTACTAAGCACAAGCATCATGGGAACGGAGCTCACGGAGCGGCAAAAAAAAGCTGTTTTATCGATTAAAAGAAATGCAGAAAAGCAGCAGGCGTTGGTGGAAGATATCTTAGATGTCTATAAACTCGATATGGGAAAAGTGAACTTACAGAAAAAAAATGTCAATGTATTATATCTTTTCGATCAAATTTTGTCAGACATGAAACAATATATCGTTGGCAAACAAATCCAACTTATGACAGATTTCAGAGTGTCATCTAATATGCTTATCAGTTGTGATCCGAATAGAATAGAACAGGTTATATCAAATATGATAAAGAATTCAATTGATTTTGTACCAGAAAAAGATGGACAGGTAGTATTAAAGGTTGAGCAAGACCAGCACCCAGTTGTAGGCGAGAATATTGGTAGTAATAAGTATCCTACAAATGAATTAATTTTTACAATTCAGGACAATGGAATAGGGATAGTCCCAGAGAAAGCAAAGAGTCTATTTACGAAATTCTACCAGATAGATACAAGTCCAACTAGAAAACATAGTGGTAGTGGGCTGGGATTAGTAATATGCAAAGGGATTGTTGAAGCACACGGCGGCAGACTATGGTTAGACGATACATATACGAAAGGTGCTGCCTTCAAGTTTACGTTACCGATCAGTAATACTAGTAGTGGTGATAATAGTCAAGTATAGATATGAAAATGTACCGTAATGCAGACATACAGACGAACAATAACAACAACAACAAACAGTTTCAGGAACTATATGAACATATTATTAATTGTAGGTGACAACCAAAAACTCACCAGGATTACTTTTAAATCGATTAAATCTTCAATTTTTGGGGTTGGGAGCCTTGCCTTGCATGCATGGATGAATAATTTTTTATTTCCATATGTTGTGCATATCGTAGAGAGAAAGGAACTTTAATGTTTTATTAAAAGAAGGTTTCGATATTCTTATTATCATGATGTTGCACAAAATAGATAGTGAAATTATTAGCAGTCGACGACAACCTTGAGGTAACCGACGTTCTGTCGTTCTTTTGTGAGAGTAAAAATATTGAGTGTATTATTATAAACAAAGGGATCGATGGATTAGCAGCTATTAGGAAAGGTGGTTTTGACCTCATAATAATGGATTTGGCAATGCCGGAATTCAGCGGTTACGATATTCTTGAGGCGTTGAAAAAAGATAATTTAATAACTTCGAGGAATATTGTTATTCTGACTGCAAGCGGAAGTGTAAATGAACAAGAGTTATACGATGCTGGGATTAAGGCTATTCTCAAGAAGCCTTTCATGGTATCAGAGCTAGAACAGCTCGTACAGAAATATCATCGTACGAGTTGACTTTGCTATAATTTATTTGGAGAATTTATATTTGCTATAATGATTGCTAGAATGAATGATGATAATAAAAATAGCATCGGCTAGGAATGGCCACAATTAGGATAGAATTTGGTATACCTACGACCACCTAAACGCGATTGACTTAAAAGATACGTTGCAATACGCTTAATTAGCATTACATCGATTCCTGAAAAGTAAAAGATTACTGAAATAGACTTGAGTTAAGTCTCACGATATAGTGGGCGTCATCTAATGCGAGTGGTAATAAGTTTGCTTTCAGCGTGATAATTGTTTGCTTTATCTCCTGGCCAGATAATTGCGGAGCCCCTTGACCTGGAGTTATCATCAGATTCACTATATACGGAGTGGACAAATCAGTCCTCAGATCACTAATATTATTTAAAGTTGACTGAGAATCATATGTATAATCAATAAGATTTATGCGGTTACTTGATAATGCATTTAAACCGATAGATATCCCAATTTGCTTTAGAGCCATATGATACCATGTCGGCACAGTATCAATAATTTGCTTGTTATATTGATCAGCTATATTTCTAAGTATCCCAGACATAGCGACATATCTCGGAAGATATACATGCAGGTCTGCGCCAGCCACAGCCTGCGGTTCGACGTCAATTACGTAGGTGTCGAATACGCTCGCAGTTTTATTGATGAAGCTTCCGAATATATTGGTTAGTTGAGCCTGTGTCATGAATACAAAAGATGGATCTTCTAGAGTGACTCCATAGACTTGCATACCCTTTGTCTTGGCATAATTTATAAAGTCGAGATAATCTGAAACTCTTGAACTGTTATCCCATCCACCAATTTGGGGAGCTGAAAAATAAATGGTGTTGATCTTCCTAGCTACGAGATTATCCACTAAGGAATGCGTAAGTTGATCTTGCCAGTAATAAGTATAAAGCCAGACGGCTTCCTGTAATGGGGGTCTAATCTGGACTACGGAAAGAAGCTGTTCTCCCGATTGCGCTTCGGCAGCAGCTGTTTGTTGAACGTCTGGACACTTTGGTTGACGATAGTACACCGATGCATTATAATCCGCCTGAGATTCATATTCCAATGGTTGTATCATTCCGAAGAAAACATCTGATTGTGTTC
>JAICVW010000251.1 GCA_025935105.1 Nitrososphaeraceae archaeon | reverse complement strand
AAAGATAGAATTCTAAATGTGCTAGGAATGAATGATACCAAAATTACTCTCACAGAACGATATTAAGAACAGGTTTCCGGTCATCGGGATGGCAAAGAGATCAAGACTCCAATTATACCAGTAGTAATAGAAGGAGCAGGAGCATTTCGATCAACTGCTAGTGATTTGTTAAAATATGTATCTGCTAACTTGGGATTTCTACATAGTAAACTAGATAATGCTATACAATTACAACACTTGCTAAGACATCCGGTTATGTCTCCAAATCCAGTGAATTATAGTGGATATATTGCATTAGGTTGGCGAGTACTTACTAATTTTGGAACAGAGACCTTTTCTCATACTGGTGCAATTAATGGCTGGAATGCCAATGTGGCATTTACTCCTGCAAAACAAATAGGTATTGTGGCTTTATGCAGTTGTGACTCTACTAATGCTGATATGGGTAGCTTTAATTGGGTTACTACATATTACAGGACCAAATAGTCTTACCGTAAACAGTGAAACTGGTATGAATACCAGTCCTGGCAGATAAGTTAATGCCAATACTATACAGAGCTAATACTATACTATTTACGCATCACAATCTCATGACAATATTCTCATGCCAGTACACGACTATTTCAATTGCTCTTTGCTGATATATGTTTAATGCCTGTCCATAATGCTGCCTAGTTCCTTCGCGAGGTATAAATTGGAAAATGATTATCATTCTTCTACTTCTTCTTCATTTCTTATCTCTAAGGTCTACAGTTACAGTACTAATAGCATCATTTCCAAAAATGTCGGCTACTCTTATGCCAATGTTATACAATTTTCCGCAGTCTAAATCTTTTGTGATATGGTTTGGAATTGAATTGGAACTTCTTCCTACTCTGCGCATTATTTGCCAAGTTGAGTTAAAAATGATTCCATTATAATTCCAATCGACTGCTAAATAGTCAATTAGGCAAAACGGCCTTTTCTTAACAAGCTCTTGAATCACTCTGACCTGATTCTCATCCCCAACAGGATAATTATATATCACATACCTGTCTATGCCCAGAGTAATATTGTATTTTCCGTCTAAGCCACGTTGAATTTGAGGTCTTTGAAGCTTCAGATAGGGTTTCTCATAGAATTTTATCGAACTCTTCAAAGAATCGATCTCATCAGTTGATTTTATCTTTCTCAAGTACTCATATATTTCTAAAGGAATAGTTTTGCTAACAACTTTGGTATGCCATATTCTTTTTGATACACGTTCGCTTTCGCGAAGAATTTCATCATAGTTATATTCATAATCCCAGCCTAAAATCACCAGTTTGGTATAGCCTATGCCGTCAAGCCCTTCAGCCAATGCTTCTAGTTGTTCTACTTTTTTAGCAGTTACTGGCCGATCAGGGTAGCTTACGTAAACCAATTCAAGTAATCCGTCTACGTCCCTCATTCCTAAGCCTAGGTGGTCTGAACGAGGACTGGCTCCATATAATTTGAGAACAATACCTTGAATTTCATAAATCCTAGATCCACTCAAATAAATCAGCTGTCTTTGATAATTTTCGATATTCTCTATTAAGAAGGGTTTGGAATCGATCTGAACTAGGCGGCTGCGTGCTACTTGTATTGCGACTTTCGAAAAATCACACCCGATCCATTGACGTCCTTTCTTTTCTGCAACCACTAATGTTGTTCCTGATCCTGCAAAGAAATCAGCAACTAAGTCCCCTTCATTTGAAAAGCTAGTGATTATTCTGTCAAGTAGATCCAGATGTTTTTCTGTAGGATAATCGGAAGAGTAGTCATATCCTTCTATATCTATCCATAGGTTATCAAGTAATTTATGGTCCTTTGGTTCGACCCAATATTCTGGATATTTCAGTCCCTCGCGCATTCTGATAAATTCCAATTTTTGTCCATTGATCTTCCAATATTCCCTAAGCTTGTTGTTTTTCACAGATTCAGCTTCTCTTCTTGTTAATAGCTGATATTCCTTCGTGGTGGTATCGTTTATGAAATCCAATTCAAACTTGCGATAATTTTCAACAGCTTTAGTCGCTCTTTCTTTCTTCCATTTCCATTGCCCTCTACTTGGTGTTATCCCGAATAGCTCATACCGCATGGTTGGTCTATCAACATTACTCCAGAAGCTCATCCATTTTGGATTTATACCCTCGGAATGTGAGAGCGGATGTCTGAATTTGCTTGATGATGACTTTGTATACCACAATAGTGTATCATTGCTTGTGTGCATTCTTTCTACTTTTTCGAATTGATACATCAGTCCCTTTTTGCGTCCTCTTTTTACAATAATTTCATTTCTGAAATTATCCATACCAAATATTTCATCCATTATTAACTTTACATAGTGACCAATATGGTAATCCAGATGTACAAATATCGATCCGCCTTCATTGAGCAGCCTTCTCATTAATTGTAATCTGGGATAAAGCATATCTAAGAAGGAATCGATCCCACCTTCCCAGACATCTTTGTACGCTAATCGTTCAATGGTTGAAGGTGGTTTATTTATTTCAATATCCTCGATTTGGAATTTTGAATAATAGGTTTCATTTGTCCAAAAAGGGGGATCTATGTAAATTAAGTCTATTCTACCTTCATAGCCTGACGCAAGAAGTGCCTGCATTGCAAGAAGATTATTTCCCCAAATTAGTCTATTCATCTTTTTCCCGTCAAATTCAATGTTATACTTAGTAGTGAGCGATGATCGGGTCACTATTTGATCTCGTGTAGGATTAGGTAACACGACTTCTACAGTTTGGAATTCTATATACTTTGGATTAGTTACATATCGTGGTTTCGCATCCCAAGTCAATTTTGCGGAATTCTTTTTCCTGACGTTAACCACTCCCCTTTATAATTTGACATAAAATACCTCATTTCATAAAAACTTGATCTTTCAAGCTGTCATTCATACATCTAGTCTGGTTATTACCTATATGAATCATCACTAGCATTTTATCTTCTTTTTTGAATATCGTATATTCAGACGTTATAATTCCCACCCCATACTTCTTAATTGCTTTTCCAAACACCATGGCTCAAATTAAATTTCTTAGTTCAACCCGCGGCCATAGATGGAATTGACTATCCAGCTTATACCTTAATCATCATTGATATCCAGAGTTATCATCGAGCTCATCCTTCTTCCTCTAAAATTCATAATCCAAAACCAAAATGCTAAGGAGCCAAATGAGAAGATAAGAACGATCAAAACACCAGGTATGACGAGCTTAAGGCCTCCTAATGCATTATATTCCCAAAGCTGTATGGAAATTGTCTTCGGATTGTAAGCCATCATGACGTTTGCGCCAAACTCTCCTATTGCTCTAATCCATGCTAGAATAACTCCAGCTAGTATCTCCTTTGAGGCGAGGGGAATGGTAACAGTGAGAAATGTCATTGCAAAGCTCCTTCCAAGTATCCTGGAGGCATATTCATAATTTATGTTGACCTTTTCTATCCCAGCTGCAGCTGTCAACACTACAAACGGAGAAATTACAAAAACCTGAGCCAATATTATCCCAAAAGGCGATTGAGTCAACCTAAAGCCCGCATCTTCTGCTAAAGCTCCAACTGGCGAGGCGTCGCCATAAATATTCAGAAGTAATGCTCCAGAGATTAGTGGAGGTATAGCTAAGGGAATAGCCACTGAAAATCTGAGTATTTGGATGAGTTTGGATTTACTCCTAGCAATGATGTACGCAAGTGGCAGCCCCAACACAGTGCATATGGTTGTTGAAATCGTTGCTGTCTGTAAGCTTAGCAACATCGAAGAAAGAGTTTGATAATTTAGTAAGGTTGCTAGATCCTCGAGTGAGCCAATTCTTATAACGATAGCCAATATTGGAAGCAATATGAAAATAATAAGGATCATGGCCAAGGCCAAAAATATGATATTAATTAAGGGCAAAGGCTAAATCAACTTACTCGATATAGTATATTAATTGATAATGTTATAAATTTTTAAATACAATAATATAACTCGAGACCTAAGTCATCTGCTTCTCAAAATCTTCCGCCTTGGTTCGAAGAACGCTATATCTGATCCTTGGCATGTTTCGATCTAAAAACAACTAATTCTAATAAGTGACAGCCTTCTTCATTATGCACAAGTCGCTGTATTATAATAATCTGCAATCCGAAGCCAGAGTTATACAAATCTGCTGAAGGATATTGTAGAAAAATTTAGCTCTCTCCCTCAACGGTCTCAATTAAATTGAAACATATTATGCATCCATTAATTTTTGAAGATTGCAGATTCTGTCTACATATTTCTTCTCTACTCGTGGCCCTATAAAGGCTTCAGATTTATTATTATAAAAACTAACGTATTAAAAGCTGAACGAACCAAAAAATTAGAAGGATAAATATAAAATTAGCAAATATTAGGGCTAGTCTTCAAGCCAATGTTACCATTACATCAAGTATAAAGACTATAGGTTCATGAACAAAGAATGTGCGCTTTCGTTAATGGTTGTAACTAATGAGAATAGATGTGTTTTCATTGGTCCTAGTGATGTGTCAGTGCCTATATGATCTCCTATTACTTAGATGGGGTCTATCTAGCTGCAGGTGATCAATCTCCTGATCTATGGTATCCGTAGAAATAGGATGTCTTAATCTCTAGACTTATCATTAAATGAAATACCATACCTTCGAATCGCATATTCAATTCGTAGTCGTTGAGTCATTTGTCGCTGCTCATTAGACCTTGCCTAAGGCTCTGATTATTTTATCTACTGTAAGGAGGTTTTCTGAATGCCGATACTATTTTAAAGTGTTAGGCAGCACAGACTTTGGAAGTGCACTCAATGACGTAGCATTGTCTGGTAACCCTGCTGATGCCTCAATTTTGAATGAATCGATCATCCGTTGTACCACTGGTAGATATGTAGGGAACTTTGTTGCTTCGGCCTTGAATATGAGCAAATATGTATTACTACCAACAGTCGTCCAAGCCTCCAGTGTCTTGAGATGGAATGTCTCTTCGTTGTTAGCATAAACTAGCTTAAATCCTGGATTTCCTCCAAGGGTCATTTTCAGCTGAGGAACCAGATTATTGACAATACTCTGATTTCCCATTTGTATCATAAAATAGTCTCGCCATTGATCTGATCCACTGAGAGGTGCTAGAAAATTGACGACAACCTTGTAGGGAGCTGGTGACATGGGTAAAGAGGGATATTCTACTTTTT
>JAICVW010000273.1 GCA_025935105.1 Nitrososphaeraceae archaeon | reverse complement strand
TATCCCGATTCTATCAAAATCCTGAGTTCTCTTCTTCATTGAAGCAACCAAGGCTCTTTGATAGGCACTGACTGCTGCCGAAAGAGAATTGTGGATGACTTTGACCTGGTGAACCGGAGGTGCAGATACATGTATTTCCTGCAACTTTTCCTTGGGCCTAATTACTACTGCGCAACCTGGCAGTACACGATGTGTTGGCTCCTTTATTCCCACCTTCCACAAAGCCTTACGTTCTGATGCAAAAGCCACGAAGCGATCATTTTCCCCATAATAAATCTGTCTAACACCCATAGTATCTCTGACCAAGATAATAGTTCCTGATTTTTCATCTTTAATAGCAAGAGCATATACTCCGTCTAATCGAGCGACGGTCTTTCTAATGGCGTGTAAGAGAGTGTTGTTTTTCAAATAATCCTCTAACAAATGAACTATGACTTCGCTGTCAGTTTGACTGACAAACTTATGGCCCTTTAGTAGCTCTTTTCGAATCTTTTTGTAATTATATATCTCGCCATTATGTTCTATTGTCAATCGTCCATCACAACTGCAGAATGGTTGTTGTCCACACGTCCCACCAACAATTGCAAGCCTAACATGGCCTAATGCACTATCCCCTGATACTTTATGATATCTTAAATCCGAAAAAGATTCTGACTGTATTACACATCGATTAGCAGCGATGCCAGCCCCATCAGGACCACGATGTATCATACAGGAAAGCATAGATCCTATGAGTGGTACTACATTTTCGTCTTTCTTACTCATTAAACCTACTATCCCACACATGTTATCCTCATCTCGATTAGTAGGTCGAAAACGGCAACGTAGGCTTCGTTACAAAACTCGACTTCAATCACTATAGGTTATTCTTAATGACTTAAAAGCCTTTTTATAAAATATTTATCTATAAGTTACGCTAATAAGCTTCTTTGGACTAGTGCAAAATAAATCCCAAGAGAATTACGGTTCGGTACTGGCCAACATGTATCGAATTGCCGAAGGTTTTATGTCAAAAGTTAGGTGAAGTATATCCTAATCATTATCTTTTCACGAAATTCTGTCATATAGAATGTGAATGGCCGCTTTCTTACTTTAATCAAATAGTTATTTGCAAACAGTTTACTTCTGATGAAGTAAAGTGAACGCACCTTAGATACATTTTCTCATTGCGTAATTGCGTGGCTATTAGACAACGACAATCAAAATGAATTAGGCTATACTATCCAAAAGGAGAGAGCATTTTTTATCCCGGAATCGAGATTTAGTGTGGATTTCTCTAGTCATAAGACTAGTCATTGTAGGAGGATCCATCTATTCTCTGAATTTGTCGATTCAGGACTGTAAGGCAATATTGAGTTTGACCACAGAAAGCGCCAAGGATCAGTATCAGTCGTTTAACCTTTAATTGGAATGAACGAAACTTATTGCACGATCATGTAAAATCTTTGCAAACTGATGTATATCGACGCTCTTAAAGGATTGGATATTTCTTTGCATATCTGGCTCTCGCCCCTCCTGCAATATTTCTCGTCCCCGTAGTTCTTCATTTATCTTGTCTCTTAACCTTGGGGGACATATTTTGCTATGGTAAATACAACCTAGTGATCCGTTAAACATTTCCTTTAAATGATCCTCGCCTTTCTCTTCGTGAAAATGCGGATTCCGTGTTTCCACTTGCATGACTTCTATACCTTTATCCATTGCATCCTGATTTTCAGTAGGCAGTATACCACCAAATTCTTCCAGAATATCAACCACTTCATAAGGTTCAACAGAAAAACCAGAAGAGTAGGTCAAAAGCTCTGCCAATTTCATCGACATACAGTGTTCGCCAGAATTACCGGTACGCATAACCTCAGTTTCAAAGCCGGTATAATAGGAGACCAATGAGTTAAGATATTGATTCGTTATTTCCGAGACTCTACCCCATTTTGAAAAATAAAGGCCGCTTTCTGAAACTTTTGGCTTGTAAATCCAAGAAATCCTGACCATGGTGTACGGTGTATTAGACATAGCAATACCTGAAGCAAATATTTTTACATATTCATTTACAGCTCCAGGAACGTAATTATCAGCATCTATGAATCCCACATAATCCTTTCCTGCCATTTTTGCAAGGAGCATGCCAATAACCATTCCCTCAGCTTTACCATTTCTGACGATATCGTCAGGACCAAAAATACTGTTATACCCGACTTCCTTGAGGGCATCAGATAGCCCAGGATCTTTTTGGTGTAGGATTAATGTATTTTTTCCAACGAATCGGTTAAATTGCTCAAGTGCTTCCTTTTCGAGCTTAAACCTATCAACCGGTTGTCTAGGGCTATTCGAAACAATAATTGTTAGACAATCATGAGGAATACCACTTAATACTCCTTCTAATAGCTTTAAGCGCTCTCCTTTAATAGGAATAACTATAGCCATTTTCCTCTCAATCTCAGAAATTTCTACATTCCCCACACTACGAATTGCCTCTGAAGCAGGCCTACCTTCATTAAATCCTGAATCCAACTCGTAAACACGTTGCACGCCATGAAGGCTTATAGCACCAAACCTTTCAGTATACCGTGGCAGGTCGAGTTTCATACAAACGGTATAACGTAAGTTAGTATATAACACTAGCTCGTAGTTACATTTGGAAATCAATCTCATATCTAACGCTTCAGCTTCGTTTTTTCCGTCTCAATTTTAGGTTATTACTTCTATTATGTAAGCAATATTTGAAGAGCTAATGCATTATTAACAATTATTAACAATTGACTAATACGATTAATCTCCCAGACTTGTTTCGATGGATTGAGCTTATTCGGGTGTATCCAATACCATTTTGTTTGCTTACGATTGGGGAAAGATTGATGAAGAAACATTGCACTGCAAATATAATTCTACCAAAACAGGTTTCGAACGATGCAACAAGTGAAGTCTCAGGTTGTAAAAATTGATAGCACCGCTCACATTGGCATCGAGCACAAATTAAGGAACACGCCAAACTTAGCATTAATCACATCATTCCATAACATTAGCTTTTAGTAAACTTGAAGGCAATGTACAGAGATTCTTGAACGAGTCGAGAGCTAATGCTGAATTGTAAGAGACACATGATCATTTGCAGGCAGGAAAGTGCAGTTGAGTTCCTAATGCTTCACTGAATTGACAAAATTGTATCAAAACTGACACATACTGCAAGATATGCAACTGTCGTATTGTTTATATGAATCCCCTATACCCAGGCAGAATCAGCTGAAGCACTGCTGAATTTATTCATAGGTAAGATTATTCCTTATCTATAAATTCATCCGGACTTGGTGGCTCTGGATTTAGACCTTTTCTGTTCCTTATATCTCTTACAAGGGTTCTGAATATTGATTGGGGGGCTGCTTGCCAAGTCTTGAAGTATGTATTCCATAAGGCCTTGCCTGCGGTTCCTCCTCTCATAATTTCAGATAAATCAAATGTTTCTGAAGCTGGTACTTCTCCTTGGATAATTGTAATCAATCCCTTTTGTTCTACCTGCAACAATTTACCCCTCTTGCCAGATAGGATCCCAGCAACTGTGCCGATTTGTTCTTGAGGACATTTGATCTCTATGCCGAGAATTGGCTCTAGAAGTACAGGATCTGCGATAAGCATAGTACCCAGCATTGATCTACGTGTTGCCGGCATTAGCTGGGCTAATCCTCTATGTGCCGGATCCTCATGAGGTACAAAATGATGTAATACGAACTTGACACCTCTTACGGTTTCGTGAGCAATTGGGCCAGAATAGATCACATCTTCGAAGCCCGATTTAATTGAATCCATAGATTCCTGGATAAACTGGACTCCCTTGGTTTCGTCAAGCAAAATGTTCCCACTTATATCGACAGCAGCTACACTCCTCGCTTCATCAGCACTCCAGCCTTTGTCACGAAGAAACTTGGCCAATTCCTTTTTATCCATATCCTCTCTAATTTGACGATTTCTAATGAGTTCAATTATGTTTTCATCAAGCGGTTCTACACGCATAAAGATCTTGTTATGCTTGTTAGGGGATTTACTCATAACCGGCCCTGCGCTTGCCCGGATGGTTTCTCTGTAATTGATCAATGGCTGGGTAGTAGATATATCCAAACCAGCCTCTTGCAGTAGTGAAGTAGCTATCTCCAAATGTAGGACACCCATTCCAGCCATTAGAGTTTCGCCTGTCTCCTCATTTATTTTGACTATAAGATTAGGATCTTCCACCGTTATCCGCCGCAATGCCTCAACGAGCTTCGGCAGATCCTTTGGGTGTTTTGGCTCCACAGCTATTGTAACTACTGGTTCTGAAACATATTTTATCGATTCGAAGGCTGGAACATTTTTCACAGTAGATACTGTTTCTCCAGCAATTGCATAATCTACGCCCAGCAACGCCGGAATATTCCCCGCAGGCAAAATACCTACTAGCTCCCTCGTATTGCCCATATAGATATTGACTGACTGAATTTTTCCAGGTCTCTTTGCGTCTATGAGATAAATTTCGTCGCCATCCTTCACAGTTCCTGAAAATAATCTCCCTGTCGCAACTCTACCAGCTTGAGGATCTACGTTAATTGTAGTGACCATCATTACTACTGCCCCTTTCTCATCACAAGATAATAGAGCTCTGCCTATATCCGAGTCTAAATCTCCACCCCAAATCTTTGGAATCCTATATTTTTGGGCCACATGTGGAGGAGGATGGTGTTCAACAACCATTCCCAGAACCGCATCGTGTAACGGTGCCCTTTCAGCTAATGACTTTATAGCAGCAGGATCATCTGAAGTGTACGCATCATAGACGTCCTTAAATCCAATTCCCTTTTTCTGGGCCATCGAGAAGTTAAAGCCCCATCTATCTTTCGCAGACCCAAATGCAACGCTATTCCCTTGTATGCTAACTTTCCATTT
>JAICVW010000400.1 GCA_025935105.1 Nitrososphaeraceae archaeon | reverse complement strand
TTTGTTGAGTCTTAGACATACTGTGTTTGGAGGTTCTAAGTACTGCTTTACTTTGAGGGCTTTCATTGGTGCCAAACTATTGGTATATTAAGCAACTATGGCGCTAGTAGTGAATTGCACTCAATGTGATATATTTCATTCATAGCGTTATTTTAGAGCTTTAGTACAATCATCGAGACCGACCAACTTCCACTAATGCTGTGCCCAATCAGTCCATATAGTCTTGAGTAATTCCGAAATTGATAGGTAAACGGTGCGACATAAAAATTATCCCATATCAAGATCTATCGATGGGCCTGTGTTTTTCGTTCCAGTGCGATAGAAAATTTTGCACATCTGTTTCTAGTTCCAGTCTTGATCTAACTAAAAACGAGTGTCCAAATCGCCAGCCAAGGGTATTGCATTCGTCACATTCTTGTTCATAGGATGAATCGAAGCCGTAAGCTTCCCCAACAACACACTTTGATGGCATGTCGAGCTCAAAATACCACTTGAACCACTTCAAGGATAAGGGAAACGGCAATTTCTTTTCTTGCTCCAGCCTTTTTGCCCATTTCGGTGCAACGTCATCTAGAGTAAGGCGTCTTTTAAGGGGCTCCACTAAAGAAGATTTTCCATCCATGCTCTTTATTGGGCCTCTTACTATATAAAATGTATTTTGTCATGTTCTCGAAAGTCAGCGGAAACATTCAATACCTAAAGTATTTAGGTTTTTAATTGAATTACCCTTCCTTGGCATAACGAATCGACTTGGTCTAGAAATTGATCTTTTACTCTTTGACCTTAAATTCTTGAGTTTAAAGGATCAATCACGGAAAATAAGGCCAAAGTGCAGGACATCCAGATAAACTCAGAGGTTCAGGAAGACTTTGAAAATTCTCATAAGGTTCATGGTCCTCGATTCCTGCCTCACTTATAAGCACGTCAAAAGGGCTTAAAAAAAAATCTAAAGTATATTTATACTATGTTGGACAAATTATCGTGTATGACAGACATTGCAAAGAAGGTAAAGAACGCCAGCCAAGACGCTGAAGCAAAAATGAAGACAGAAGAAGATCACGCACGAGGCAAGCCTAGTTCAGAAACACTCAATAAAGCGAAAATCAAAGCGCGGGATGCACTAACGTAAACGCTCCGACATCAAACCTTTTTATTAATACAACCATATTAATCCATAGCCAAGTGTAACTTACTAGAGATCGATTCCTGCTCTTAAAGGCCAGCTTTACGGTGTTGCGACTAGCACCTGTTCCTTCTTAATTTCATGGCCGTTTGATACTTATTTCCTCCGTGAATTAGTGAGTCTGCCGGTTCTTTACCCGAGTGCACCCTTAGAATCATGAAGTTTTTGCTCCAAAACCCGGGGGCAACTAACACATGATGTATATCTGTTCATTGTGATTTAGAAGCAATCAATAACGGTATAGACGTCACGTATTCTGGATTGGAAAATCAGTTAGCAATAATTTTCAGCATAATTGAATCACATGATGTGTACTATTGGAAGGATTTAAGACACCAGCACGATCGGTGAACCTATTGTATGGCTAGTAGTACATAGATGCTATTAGGGCCGTATTAATTAAATGCTAATTACTAGATCGGCATTTAAAGTAAAGTCAAACTATAAACATAAATGATATAGAGCGTGGTATATTTCCATGGAACGCGGGACTGTCATAATTGCTTCTATCATTTCCATTGCGGCAATTGCTGTAGTAATTGTTGCATACTATCAAACAGCATCAAACAAAGTGGTGGCTGCACAGTGTGATAAATCCAAGCGAGTTTGTCGAATACGAAGTGAGACAACTCATTTCGGTGGATACCTTCCAAAGTACTCTTACTACTACGTTCCATTTCCAGTTTATGGTGTCGGCCTTGGCATTTATTCTTCCGGTTCAGGTCTGGAGAATCGGAGTGATTGTAATGGATGCCTTGACAATGTTACTGAGAAGGATGAGCAGCAGATTATCAATTCAAAGTCTCCTGTGTACGAGTCTGAGCTTTCCTCGCAACGAAATTTCTCGTAATTACTTCGAGCAAGGTCGCCTTAATATGGGTACCAGCCAAATCAGCAAACAAGTACGGATTCTATATGCTATCCAATAGAGAATTACGACACGCGTATGGGCCTCTTATATGCCCCAAATTGCTAGCGATATCGCTAGTGATACATATATATTCCTTAATGTACAAATTGTATCATGCAATTATTAGCCGCAAGGAAAAAAATATCCCTCTCAAAGGCGTTCACTGCTTTAGGGCTTTCAGTGGTCGCTGATACCATGGAATTTTTGGAGATACCATTGTTTGCTATCCCTGTGATAGGAGACATACCCAACGCAGCGATAGTGAGCGCGCTATACACAATAACGAGAAATAAGAAATCAACCGCACTTAACTTAATAAAATTCATTCCAGTGGTAGGGAGCATTATCCCTGTATATACAATCACTACCTTAATGTGGATGTATGCAGAATCACGAAGACAAGACATGAAATTTATCTGATTATTTGAAGTATGATTTGTTGTAATGAAACTGGCCTTGTTCAAGCTAGTAATCAATTATGGGTTATGGTAGATATGATATCGGTTCTAATGGATAGTTGGAATACTGCTCAATACGATCGTCTCGATAGTTCATCCCTGATTCTATGGTTGATAAACTATCACTCTAAATCGCTTAATTTTTCGGCAGACAAAGGAGAAGGATTCATTTGGGTCTAGCATCAGCAGCTGCAACAGTAATAGTTGGCATCATTGTTCTGGTACTTATAGTGGCGATAGTTGTGTTTTTGATAAAGGTCATCGCCCCTATTATTGCAGGGCTGATAATCTTGGCATTATTAGTTGGAGCAGGAATATGGATATACGGCAAGCTAAAGGCTTGATTCGTGTTAACCTGTGATACGATAATGCTTCACAGTTTGATTTTACCTCTCGGAAGATACAGATCTAGATACTGATATCTTATTCCTTTAATGATGTCTGCCCGGTATTCTACATTTCTTGCAAAGTATTAACCACCTAAAGTAAAGTCATAGATCTCATAACAGCATAAAGACGTCGTTAGTCTATGTTAGGTAATATTAACTTCTTGTCATCTCTTAGTCTTTCAATGAATCACTTGATAAGAAACAAAGAAGGAACAAAGAAATTGAAAACCCTGATACTTTCTACTGATGTAAATGACTACGATATGGGAGAATAAGACGCACCCTATCTACTTGCTAATTTTTCAAAAGTGACATACGTGGTTCGGTTTATGACAAATTCTTGACTTTCCTCTCCGATCATATTTTGGAGCTGATGTGTTTATTTTGTAACTAATGTATGGATGATATTTTTGTTGAAGAAAGGATTAATTTTTTCTGGTTACTAAGAACGATGGTAGAGCATATCGCACTTCCAAACATTCATAACACAAATGAATCTGGCTAAGCACAGACAAAAAAATGTAAGGTTACAACTTATCCGCAGGTACATTAGTAGATGCATGCCAATGGACTATGTGCTGGCAGACGGTTGCAATACTCGCTAGTGGTTATCCAACCTATCAAGAATAATTCAATAAATTTCGTAATGGTTTTATACAAACTGTGATTCCGATACTGAGAGTATTTGTTTCTTTGATCAAACAGGTACTGATGATACTCTTAGCTTATTTGGAAGAGAATTATTTGAAAGAGAATTCTCCATACCCTTAGATTCAATGTCCTGCCCGTCTTGTTGTAGTGCCAATATTTGATTCCAGTTCAGATGATATCTTGGATCAGGATCATTAG
>JAICVW010000079.1 GCA_025935105.1 Nitrososphaeraceae archaeon | reverse complement strand
GTATCGAGAATTTAGAGACCAAGTTACTGACATTAAGGCTCTCTAATGCCTTAGTAATTTTGTCCTTCTTATTTGCAGCTAATATTTTTGTCACAATTTTTGCAGCTTCACGGATACTATGATATTGATATTCCCTGGGCACGAACTCAGTACTACCTCCTACAGCAGGTACCTAACCATTTTAGTATTCGGATTTGGTCTAGTTATAGAAACCATAGCCTAAACAGCATTGCTTAATGTTGAAAGTAGATGAGTATTGCTTGTCGATCCTTCTTGTCACTGCAAAAAACCACGATCAACCAATGGATCAAATAAAGCTCGACCTGGTTCTATTTGTGCAGTCGTAATTATTTGATTTATAATCCTCGTGCAAATATCTGCAATCGACCGTCAAAATTCTGACCAACAGGAATGTTACCTATTTTCACTTTCGTTGAAGAGGAATGCGAAATCCAATCATCGGGAAAAGTTAAAGTCTATATCATGACCGGTAAAGTAAATTATACTACAATCTATATGTTATTGAATGATTTGAGAGCTGGATCATAATAGTTTCCACTATAACCTATTAATTTAAAAAAAATCCTAATTATTGCAGACCAGAGTGCCTTATATTCTTGATTAACTTTATTTAATTTTGTTTCATCATTGACATAGGTCAAACTGCCTTTATGCACTAGATCATTACGAATATTGACAATTTTACCTGGTTTTAAACGTACATCAGAACAATCAATTGCTAGTTCTTTTAGCATTAGTCTGAACTTGTCAGCAAGTGTTCGGCGCCTTAAGCCCTCAAATCCATTCTTGATTCTTTCAAACTTTTCCCTCTCCTTTATTCCTAGTTGGTCAAGCATATCAAAAATTTTTGGCATGGCCTTACTCTGCAAAGAAGAAAATTCTTCTTCTGCAAAGATAAATTCAGATTGATTTTCTACATGATAACCGTTTAATAAGCATTCTAATGCAGTAACCATGAGGAGAAACTTTGAATCATATTCTTCATTAGCAATTGAATCCAGATACCAATCCAAAGCAAGAGCGATATTCGGTTTGTATTTGTTTGAATGGAACCCTGCCAATAATCCATTGTAGGTAGAATCGTCGATTTTATCATTTAGAGGTAAATAAAATGGAATGCTATTCTTTGTTGAGAGAATTTCGATAAAGATCGGATTGTCCTCCTTTTCCACTAATACAAATTTCCAATTATGTTTACAACTTTGGATAAAACTAGAGAGCATCAGAAAATCTTCGACTATTTCTATAGCCTCTCTTTTTGCTAAATCCATATTACCATTATTTTTCAAATATTCTATGGATATGCCTGCCGTAATTAGCGGAATTTTGAAGTTATTCATCGTTTTTTGATTTTCGTCTATGTTATCATAATTGTAAAATTCTAATTTTCCTAAATTAGTCGTAAGAATGACCTTATTAGTATCAGCGAGATGCCATTCTCCAATAATCCGATCGTTGGTTCTAAATATGAATTTTCCATATGGTAAGTCAATATTTCTAATTCTGAATACATTAGTCAATCCAAAGAAAATTTTAAACACACTGGGAGAGAGGTTGTTAGTTAAATTATCTTTTCCTAAAACGATATCTAAAGCAGAGTAGAGACAAGTAATCTCATTATCATTGGATGATCCCTCCCAGCTTTTTATAAAACATCTTTCCATATTGATAGGCAGCCTTGTCTTCTGATCTAATCCAATTAAATTGAAAACGTCGCTAAAATAAGGTCTGATTTCTTCGAATGAGTAACCATGTTCCAATATTATATCAAGCTTCCCTAGAATGGTCCCATTTCTTCTTAGGCCAAGCTCGAAATTAATTTTCTCTATTCCCACCAAATTTCCTCTTTGAATTGAATATTCACCAAGAAATAGGAATGTGAGGTCTTTTTCTTGTAAAGTAAATAACTCATCTATCATTGCCAACAGTTGTTTAGTCGTCTGCCTGTAAATTAATTGATTTTGGTCAGTTGTTTAATATTACACAGTGAGAGAAAATTGAATTCTGGTCTCTTCAGCCATCCTATAGAAGGATAATACTTTTCAACTATTACTAGTAAATCCACAATAATGGATAGTGTCGAGTCCAACGATGATTCTTAGAAAATGTGTGTAAAAAACACAAATATGAAGTAGTTTGACGAAAGATACAACCTAGAAAAGTTCCTGATTGAATATCACTAGAGGATACCTCAAAAACATGATATATCACTAGAGGATGGCACTACTTTTTTGGTGAGTATTCTGCAATATCCTGATAAATTCTAAAACTGTATTTCTTACAGGTAGCGGAACAAGTTATCACTCCGCTCTGATTGCTAAACATATCTTATCAAAATTTGCAAAAATTCGTGCTAAGGCTATTATGTCAGGTGAGTTTCAGTATGCGTTCAGCCCTATTGACAGTACTTCAGTCTTAATTGCCATTTCTCAAAGTGGCGAATCAGCGGATGTTTTGCAATCTGTAAAAGCCGCAAAACAAATGGGAGCCAGAATACTTTCTATTGTCAACAATCCAACTTCATCCCTAGCCAGAATTAGCGACCTATCTTTAAGTATAGAATGTGGACCAGAAGTAGGAGTAGCAGCAACCAAAAGTCTCACATCTCAATTGTCGCTAATTTATTCCATAGCGGAGAGAGAGCGTATGTAATGGTTGCTTAGAGTTTAGAGAAAATAAAGCATTGCTTGTTGCTGCACTTGGACAAGTACTAGATACTGAAAGTCAAATCCACAGGATTACGGAGTGGCTAGGACATGCGAGAGATATTTATGTCATTGGTAGATCTGTACATTATGCTATTGCACTTGAAGCGGCATTAAAAATAAAAGAACTGGCTTATGTCCATGCCGAAGGGATTGCAGCAGGCGAACTGAAACATGGCCCACTTGCTTTGATTGATAGAAACAGCTATGTATTTGTAATCAATCCTAATGATACCTCTTCCGAAGATAACATTGCTTGTGTTTATGAAATAAAAGCAAGAGGAGCAACTATAATCGGTATCTCTGATAGACCAAATAATGTGTATGATACATTTATCAAGGTTCCGTCTATAAAGAATACTATTCTTTATCCTATTATCGAAGTATTGCCATTTCAGATCATTGCATATTATTTAGCACTTGCAAAGAGTGTAGATCCTGATTATCCACGCAATCTTGCAAAATCAGTTACAGTAAAGTAGAACAAATCTCCCCCAATCCTGGCTGAAGTTTCCGATTGGCATTAATGTTTTGTCATTGGAGATAGTGCCACATAAGATAGTTTACTAGGATTTTAGGAAGGTATGTTCAAAAAATCAAATTGAGAACTTGGCAGATATTATAAGATCTATTCCTGAGAAGGTCACTGATATTGTTCACTGTTCATAACTATAGCATCTTCTTAACTTTTGAAATACGATCAGAAAGGAAATATGTTTGCTGCAATCAAGATAATATTATCCCATATAGAGAGTCCATAATGCGAGTATACAACTAAATCTTTCTTAGTCTGGATATCAATATGAATTACCCAGAATTAGCCATATCTTGGATTTAATAATTTTAATTCCAATATTACTCATACTGCCCTGCATACATCGTAGGAACAGATACAAATACAGATTCTTCTAGTAAAAGTTGATAATCTCTATTATGACTAGTATTTGAGAGCTTTTGCTACAACCTGATTTGTTCTAGCTGCTAAATGGCTGATGATGGCGTTGATTAAAATAGCTGATATGTTACATGAGAGAGGACCGAATCACTCCGGTTCCTTGATGTGAAACACGTTAACATCTGCCATCAGTCACACCTACTTGTTTTTGCAAGCCGTAGTGGATAGTGAGATGGGAGATTACAGCATTTTAGGCCTGCTAGGGAGGTAGAGAGATATCAACGTATAGAGAGAACTTATTAACTTTGCACTTAAAGTACGCAAGACACAAAACAACATACTTCCTCCAATCTACAAAAAACATCCTAAAACACGAAAACAGCCGCTTGTGGCTTAGTGGTCTAGTCTACACAAAATCTTAGACTTTTGTATTTCAATGGCTAAGATGTTCTCGAGTCGATGTACTATAAGCTCATTGAGATTAATATCCACATATGATGTGTATATTTGGACGTACTACTATTATTATATCTAAAGATCTGGCTATACCCAATGCGTCCAACAACCTGTAAAATAGATCTAATGGCGTTCATACTACAAACCAAATGATCCAAGAATTACTACCAGTATATTACTGCCTGTTGGAATAACTATTTTCTCATTCTATACAAAGCATAAATAAGAGCAAATGGTAATCCAGCAACAATATAAGCTAAATTATCTATTAATGGTGAAAAGGCAAGTACCAAACCAAGATATAATGTAAAAGCAGTAGGGGCGAGACCAAATAATATGAATCTATGTGCTCGTCTTTTGAACCTATCAATGTCTGTGTATGGAAATTGTAAATGATGATAAATTACAGGCATAACAAAGAGAGTTACCGCGATAGTTATAGAAAATAAAGATAAGACAAGAATAACTTTCTCAGGATATATGAGCTGATTTGCTCCTCTAATTGATATATTTAATAAAAAGCCAAATAAGAAACCGCCGAAGGTAGTTAGTATGGCACTTTCCTTTAATACGGTATCATAGTCGCGATATAATCTATCCTCGCTGGTATTATTATCATCATCATCCAAACGCATTTGCTTGATGATACTTCTGTAACCTATCTATTACAGTTTTACCAAAAAGCCTCTATAAGTGGCTGTATGGCTAGTTAGCCAAACCAGACCTAAACCCATTTTATTAGCTGACTTTACTAGTACTGTCAGCAAATACATATCTTCAAAAGTTGATAAGGGAGTGGGTTAGCGTTACTAAGTAATAAGTAGCAAGCATTTTTAGTGCTGGTTGTAAGACATCTGACAATAATACTACATAAAACTGGTTTGAAATGTAACCTTTAATAACCTTTCTGCTCCATATTTCGCTCATGGTTCCCCTTTGAAAAGAATTCCTCATGCGAGGAACTGTGTTTGCCTCAAAAATAAAATTTCGGCGCATCAGCATATTTTTAATCCTCACAATGTAACAATTGACTGTCCTTCAACTAAAGAAACCCATATGCCTTTTGATTATTTTTAAATTGTTACTCTAATCATTCTATCAATTTATGCTGCGAAAACAAAAGGGGCATTACTACCGGTTCTGCCGGAAAGGGCGCCCTTTTGCATTAATTGCTTTTGAATATTTGTAACAGTCGTCTAACATTTTTGTAAACGTCCCTCTGTCTTCATCTGATAATCTATCTGCAAATCCTATCCATGATTCAATTTCTTTTGTTATTATATCTTCATCCGGAAATAGACTCAATATGTGGATTGAATTTCATACGATCTTTTAAGAATTGAGGGAACAAAAGGGTAGGGGACCTCTCTGAATCATGCTTTGTCTTCCTAGTAATTTATTCATAGCTCCATAATAAAATAAGTTTGATACGTTATAATTGTCATTGGTTTATTGGTCAAGCACCATAATAATACTTTGAGCCACTATAATTTTTTGATTCATGATAGCAGTATGGGAGATAGGTTAGGCACTGAAAGCTAAGCGATGAAGATTAGATATTTGATAGAATATGGCCTTAATTACTCTCCAGCCATAAAGCACGCATCACCTAGTAATATCCCTAACAATTGATGCAAAAATTACTGCGTTTAATCCAAGAGGCCCCTCATCATTGAGTCCTTCGTGTAACTTTTCTGTCGATGAATTTACGCCGAGCAAGAAAAACTGGAAACCGCACATTTCTGAACCGCCTACTTTTAATCTCCAATCGCATTTAAATTTTGTCATGACTGGACTTCCACTAGTACCTTTATGCAATCTAGCATCGATTAGAAAGTATGGTTGACCCTGATAGGGCATTGGATACGCACTCGCAACCATTCCATTCCTCACTACTGGCAAATTGTTGACATTGTCATAGTATATACCTAGTGGGTATCCCATTACCATAATATCTTCGCCTATATGAAGAAGGTACTTTTCAGGGAGTAAATTAGCATCTACAAATGATTTTATCACAAAACCTTGTTCCACAATATCCTTGCTTTTGAGGGGAATTGCAACGACGTCCGCATATAACTTGCCTTCTCTCCTCGGTTTTTCCCATAATTGTTTAGGCCCTTTGTACAACGGAATATCATAATTGCCATTCACTCTGAAATCCCTTAGATCTCTGTGAAGCGATAGCCTTACCACATTAGGAATGTATGTCTTTTTTTACCTCGAATTATTTCCGTCTTATTTTCATCTCGAATTACATGTCTAGCAGTTACAAGAAATAGTTCGTGATTTGGGTTTGAATAAAAGAAACCTGTACCACAATGCCATTCTTTTTCATCAATGTTTGGGTCATCATCATAAGTAGCTATTCTAGCATCAAAAACAAATGATCAATATCTCGCGACGTAAGAATATCCAATATTTCGGCAATCAATCCAGCTTGTATATAACATTAAGGCAGTATACTCCTCGACAAAACTGTAGTTACAAATTGGAATCTCATCATTCGTGGCAATACTGTCAAGGCTTTCACGATGGTTATAACGACTATTGGATAAGATGGCAGACGTAGTCATAAACTCACTGGGAGTTATTACTAAGACTTACATACAACTCTTAAGAATCAAGCTTCATAATTAAGTGCCATGCAAAACATCAAGTCTAATAATAATGCAGCGGCCAAAAAATATGCTATTGTCACAGGTGCTTCAAGTGGCATAGGATTTCAAACATCTTTGCTGCTTGCAAGAAATGGATTTCATACATACGCCACCATGCGCAACATAGAAAGATCTGGGCAGCTTGTTGATATAGTCAAAAAAGAAAATCTACCAATGGAAGTTCTTCCACTTAATGTAACTAACGAAGCTGTACTCTAAGAGATATCATTGACAGAATAATAAAGGAAGGTAAAAAGATAGATGTTTTGGTTAATAATGCTGGCTACGGTCTAATAGGAGCACTAGAAGATATTCCTCTGGAGGAGATAAAGAGTCATTTTGAGACGAATTTATTTGGTGCTATTAGATTGATGCAAGCTGTACTGCCAATAATGAGACAGCAAAAAAGTGGCACTATAGTGAATATAAGTTCTATGGGCGGCAGAATTGCCTTTCCACTCTCCTCCACTATTCTGGCACAAAGTTTGCACTTGAACGGATAACTGAATCATTATCTTATGAAGTTGAACAGTCCGGTATTAGGGTCATGCTAATAGAACCCGGCGTAGTAAGGACTAATTTTGCTAATAACATAAAGAAAATAGGAAAAACAATGAAACCTGATTCTCCTTACTCTGGACTGATAGAAGTTAGAGAGGCCAATAGGAGATCGATGGTAGAGAGTATTTCTATTATGCCTGAGGAAGTAGCAAAGATGGTGTTGAAAGCGATTAATTCAGATAGTCCAGATCTTAGGTATGTAGTAGGGCATGATGCTTTGAAACTTTTAGAGTCTAGAATGAACATGTCTGAGAGTGAGTTTAAGAAGTTTATGATGGGGAATTTCTTTGGAAAATCCGCGATTCCAAAATAAGTAGAATCACTAACCACTTAAACATGAGTCAGTACGATGGAGGTAAAAATTCTGATAATACAAACAGTCAAAACTTTGCATCTATAAATATTACTGCAGCTTAGTCTTCAGCTAGAGGTTATTGTCATAGGTATGGCATAATGCTTGGCATGTCGTATTAATGATTCCATTAAGCTGGCTTTATATATGGCAATTACTTCCTGCTAGTACGAATTTCTACAAGAATTTTGATGAATATTATCCAATTTTTCGTAAAGGGAGTGTATATTCATTATGTCGGCCAATTATTTTAGTGCTGTTAAGCACATGATAGTGATGTATGAATTGGTTATACAAATAATGTCACCCAAGCATTAACTTTATGAGTTAACAATGTTACCCTATGGAACACATTTTATAGCATTCAACAACAATATGGTGACAAGTGAGATAGCCGATGAAACAGAACTGGTCTCCATTTAATATTTTATGAGCAAGATGAGAGAAAAAGAAGAAACAACAGCCGAACTAGCTCGCCAACAACGTTCATTTGTCACATTAGGAGAAGAGGTACGCGACATAAAGAGAGAGTTGGCAGAAAAAATCATAGTGGGTTAGAGTGCTGTAGATACATTCAGTAACATTGAACAACACAATCTAGCGGAGTGTACGGTTGGTTTAGTAATTCGTAGGAATAATGCCAAGAAAAAGCATGGCCAAATGTGCTACACTACAAATAAATTAGACAAAAAGGAAAAGATAAAGCCACATAGTAACGATCTTAACACTTGTCTTATCCCTGGCTGCTATGAGCAGCTGCCTTGGCTGTTTATTATTCAGTGAACGAGCCTGAGGGTTCTATCCCCTGTATCCTTTAAAAAACCGTCGATATCTATGATAATG
>JAICVW010000122.1 GCA_025935105.1 Nitrososphaeraceae archaeon | reverse complement strand
TTTGACTTAGCCCTTTCAAGAACGTTAGAGAAAGAGGCAGAGAGAATGGGAATATCAGTAAATGCATTAGTGGGAATCATCATCAAAAGATATGTGGAGTTCACTAGATACTTATCAAAAATAGACATGATAGTAATTAACAGGGAGTTTATTACTGCACTAATTGGATCCTATGATGATGAAATATTGTGTAATTTAGGCCAAAAACTTGGCGAAACTGTTTCGAAAGACACTATTTTGTTTTGGAAAAAGGAGCTAACCGAGCAAGCTGTCCTAGAGTATATTGAGAAGATAATTTGCCGGTATGGTCATCTGGGAACATACGATGAAACCTTGCAATCAACTGGTAGAACTGTTGTCATAAGACACAGGTTAGGTCTTAAGGGTTCGATATTCTTTCAAGGATATTTACAATCTACCTTAAAGAACACTGCTATGAGAGATGCCATTTTCGAGATAACTGAATCCTCGATTAAATTTTTGATTAAAAACAGCTAATTGGATCACTTTTTGATAAGATGGTGAAAATACCAAAGGTTCATAAATTGATCTTTTGATCAACAACCCAACGTTCATAATGTTCGAAATAGTTCACATGAGTGATGTTGTTAGAATACCTCCAAGCAGATTAAAGAATTCATTAAGAGATACTGCTGTCGGGATTCTAAAGGAAAAATATGAGAGTATGATAAGCACCGAGCTCGGATATGTTATAATGATCATAGATGCTAGCGCTAATTCAGTTGGTAAACTCATTGCCGGCGACGGTGCTACGTATCATCGGGTAAGCTTTAGTGCCTTAACTTTTTATCCAAAATTGCAGGAGGTGGTAGAAGGAGAAATTGTAGAAATTACTGATTTCGGAGCATTTGTCAGAATAGGTCCTACTGATGCATTGCTGCATCTCTCGCAAATAACGGATGACTACCTTAGGAGCGATGTGAAGCAAGGGGTCATAATCGCAAATCAGAGTGCAAAAAGCCTAAGAATTGGGTCGAGAATTCGCGCAAGGGTTACGGCGATAAGTTTAGGAAAAGGAGCCGCCATGGGAAAGATAGGTATAACTTGTAGACAGCCATTTCTCGGTGCTAGTGAATGGATAGAACAGGAAGTAGTCAGGGCGAAACAGCCTCAGGCACATACACCACCGAAAGACAAGAAAGGTGGAACCGGGGGTGTCAAATAAGTGGCGAGGGAAGTAGCATGCAAAAAATGCAAGGCGGTGACCGTGGGAAAGGTATGTCCGCTTTGTAAGTCGGTTGATCTAAGCCCGGATTGGTCGGGAATAATTTTGATCTTTAATCCTGCAAAATCCATGGTAGCTGATACACTGGACTTGACAGTTCCTCACAAATATGCACTTAAGGTAGCGTAATGCCAGAGATAGCGGAGGATTTACATACATATCTTACAATTAGAAAATCACTAGTAAAATTTCTGGCGCTTGATTTGGGTACGGGTGATGTAACGACCGACTGCATTGTTGCGCCAAATACTTCCACTTCAGCAGAGATAATCTGCAAATCTGATGAGCCTGCAACAATCGCAGGATTGAGAGAAGCAGGTATCGTTTTCGAGATATGCGGGTGCAGCGTTCAGACACTTGTGTCAGACGGAGATACCATTAAAATGGGATGTGTAGTAATGAAAATTATAGGCTTAGCCAGAGCAATACTCAAAGCAGAAAGAACTGCATTAAATCTCATAATGAGAATGAGCGGCATTGCAACGGAGACCCATAAAGTAGTTGAATTAGTTAGAAACGTAAACAGATTCACAACAATTGCATGTACCCGAAAGACTGCTACTGGACTAGGATACTTTGACAAGAAGGCAGTAGAACTCGGGGGAGGCTGGTCACATAGAAATAGGCTTGACGACATGCTCCTGATAAAGGATAACCATCTAGCTTTGAATCCATCTATCAGAGATTCTGCCAAAGCTGCAACTGACAAAACTCACGGCAGTCTGTTACTTGAATGCGAAGTTAAGAATTTGAATGAAATATATTCTGCGATCGACAATGACGTCGATATCATAATGCTCGATAACTTTTCATTGGAGCAAGCTGAATTTGCCATAGCCGAAATTAGGAAAAAAGCACATCGGAAAAAGATTAAGACAGAAATATCAGGAGGAATCGGGTTACAAAATATCATACCCTATGCACGGCTAGGGCCTGACGTTATCTCGCTAGGATATCTCACCCATTCATCTGAGGCAATTGATTTCAGCTTAAGAGTACTTAGTCGGCTGGACTAATGGCAAGGTTTTTAAACTAACTGATGGCAAGCATACGTGTTATCGCACCTTTTGCTTTTGACGCGATATTGGAAGGAACTTTAACTTCGTGGACGTTGTTAAGGAGCGAGTTTTCTATTTTTTCCAGGTTGATTAATTTCATATACCTACAAACTGCGTCCTTCTTTATCGGCACGAATTGTTTATCTGGATTGTCTTTCTTCATTCTGTTTAATATGCCGGTCTCTGTCGCAATTACAAACTGCTTAGCGCTTGAGGAATTTACATGCTTTATCATCCCATCAGTTGAAAGAATATACGCTGATTTCTCTAAATCTCCTGTCGAAGTATGATATAAGGTAGTCGAAGTACAACCACATTCAGGGTGTATCAAAAAATCCGCATCGCGGTGTTTCTTGAGCATAATATTAATGTCATCTGGTTTTATTCCAGCATGAACGTGGCATTCGCCTGGCCAGATGTACATATTTTTTCTATTCGTCATCTTTGCGACGTATGAACCCAGAAACATATCTGGAAGGAAAAGGATCTCTCGCTCTGCAGGAATACTGTTTACTATCTTGACTGCGTTGGAAGACGTACAACAATAATCTGATAAGGCCTTCACCTCAGCCGAGGTATTGACGTAGCTCACAACAATTGCATTTGGATGTTCAGCTTTCCAAGACTTCACTTCTGCAGCGTTTACACTGGAAGCAAGGGAACACCCAGCATCAGAGTCAGGAATTAATACTTGTTTGTCAGGGCAAAGAATCGCAGCCGTCTCAGCCATAAAATGAACACCACAGAACACTATCGTTTGTGCATCAGATTGTGCAGCACTTCTAGATAGCGCTAGTGAATCACCAATCACATCAGCTACTTCCTGTACCTCTGGCAATTGATAGTTATGTGCGATAATTATTGCATTTTTTGACTTCTTTAATAATTGCACTCTATCCATGCGCTCTTGAAGCATTGTCTACTGCTTCAGCCAACATTCTAGCACATTTAAACGAGTATATTCGAGGAGATGGCTGCCCTAGAGATTTCAAAGTATGGCAATACTTGCCACATTGATATTACAAATTATTGTGGATATGTATATATTAGATTGATTTTCACTATACTTAGGTAATGCCAACTCATGGATCTTTGACAAAGGCCGGAAAAGTAAGGGGTCAGACTCCTAAAATTCAAGGCAGGGTCAGGCAAAGTCCTGTGTCAAAACTTCGCAATAAGAACAACTTCGTCAAGCGTTTCGAGAGAAGGAGGCCACCAGGACAAAAAAGGCAGGAGAGAGGCGGTAGGAGATAATTACCCATGACATGATCTTGTTCTGAAATCCCCGGACTATCTCATGAATATTTCGATAATTGGATGCGGAGCAATTGGTAGCGAGTTAGCAATATCAATAGATTCCGGTAGAATAGAGAATGCGAACCTGGTTGCGGTATTTGATGCCGAACAGATCTCCATTGAAAGGTTGAAACCTCGTCTCCATAGTCAGAACGTCATTTCCTTTTCTAGTTTTACGGACCTAGTTTGCTCTCAAGAATTTAAGATCACTGATATCGTAGTTGAGGCCGCATCACAAGCTGCTGCTAAGCAATATGCCAAAAGCATATTAAAATACAAAAAAGATTTTCTTTTGATGAGTGTAGGTGCTTTGTCTGATGATTCTTTCTTCTCCGAATTAATTAATATAGCCTTAATAAACAAGAATCACATATACGTGCCTACTGGCGCCATAGCTGGACTCGATGCAATAAGGAGCCTTAAAGGTTATCTCGACTCTGTTACGCTTACGACAACAAAAAATCCTAAGGCCTTAATCGATGCTCCATTTTTTGCTACCAATCCATTAAAATTAGAGACTATAAAAAAAAGCACACTTGTATATCAGGGTGATGCACAAGACGCTGCTAAAAAATTCCCAGCAAATATAAATGTTGCCGTGGCCTTGGGCCTCGCAGGAGTCGGTCTTGAGAAAACGAGAGTCGAAATAGTTGCAGATCCGCATATTAATGTAAACCAGCACAACATTAAAGCTACTGGGCCATTTGGAGAAATTCTCATAAATGTCAGAAGCGCACAAACTTCCAGCAATCCTAAAACGAGTGTCTTGGCAGTGCATTCAGCAATTGAATGCTTACGACAAGCGTGCGGAAGTTGGCTTAAGATTGGATCATAATAAATTAGCTTAATTTTGACAGTTTATATATGGTTGGTGGTCTGACTTCAATAAAGGTATCAAGTATGAGTTATGGAGGATTCAGAAGGAACGACAACTTTGGTCCAAAGCCAGTTGAAACAGGAAAAGAGTATGACGTACAGATTACTGAAATCAGTAGGAAAGGAGACGGGATTGCTAGAATCCAAGGATTCGTAATATTTGTGAAGAATGGTAAAGTGGGTCAGAACGCGAAGATAAGAGTAATTCAAGTAGGTAACAGGTTCGCTACAGCTGAAATTGTTGATGGCGAGGCATCTGCACCGACATCCACAACCTCAAGTACAGCAGAGTCCTCTAGCGAACAAGTAACGAGCTAAAACCATACATTCGTTGCGCAAATATTGGCACCAGATATACTCAACAGCGGTTTTTTTATGCTGTATTTTTTCTTTGCAATGTGAAGATAGACCTCCTTTTCAAAGCTAATTATCTGGTTTTGTTCAATTAAGTAATTTTCACTAGATAATGTTTATTGCAATCTACCGGTTCTAAGGCAGACACTATCAAGGCCAGTCACTCAGCGCAACCTATGCCTATCCCGGCAGTCATCTTGATTCCATTTACATGAACTACCTTAAGGACTCCATAGCCTTGCTATCGAAGCATTTGCGAAACCATTCATTCCCCTATATAAAATATTAATTGATTATTATGACGACATGGCGTAGTCAATACTCCAACCGCTGAGTTAGTGACTAAATCTGTACTAAGGTTATCGCCAGCTATGCTACCTGGAAGCAGCAAATAAACACGTATTTTTGAGCCTAGCACTTCACGTAGCTCCTGATTTACAGTAGCGGTGTACGGCCTTAATGCACCCCTGAATATTTCCGATCTCGCTCTAACCAGTCCAGATATTTTCTTTCCCACTGGAGAATCCGGCCCTATAATTATGATAGAACCTTGTGATCCTTTATAGTTCTCTGGACTCTCCATAGCTCCCGTGGGTGCCATAATATTAACAGCCTCCTTAACGATCAGATTAGGTACATTAATAAAATTGTCAACCCATTGATCCCATGTCGATCTCTCAACCGACATTAGTGGCACATTATAATCATAGTCGCCTGTGATGTGGATTAGTGAATCAAGAACCCCAAATTTAGACTTAACAGTTTTGAAAATCATCTGTACTCTAGTTTCATCCGAAAGATCTATAGAATGATAATGAAATTCCTTGAAACGTGCCGCATCTTTGGGATTTCTCGTGAGTATTATTACTTGTTTGGCATTCTTGGATCTAAGATCAGTAGCGATACCATATGCTCTATTCAGATCCTTTTCCGACGAGGAGGTCATTGTAATGACGAAAACCTTGTTGGCCAGGTCAGGCCGCTGCTGGTTCGGATCCAGTGTGGACGTCCCGACAATTGGTTTAACAGGGTAGAATACTCGATCGTTTGGAATAATTCTACCATTAATCAATTTGCTAATGTTGTCATCACACAGGTTCAGAACCATATTTGCCACGTCTTCTTGTGTTAAAAACTCTCCATCTACTATCATTTTTGACGTGTTTGACTGAATCTTTTCAGCTATTTCTTGCAGCTTTCTGAGTAATTCGAGGATGAGCGAGGCTAAATCTTTTGATTCTGGAAGTTCAGGTTTCAATGTCTCGCGGGATTTAGAAATTTCGCTAGCTATCATATTAATCCCCTTATTAATAATTGGCTGTGGCTCACCAAGTAAATCTAACAAGGACCTTGTTGCTTTCTCGACTTCTGATGAACTAAGGCCCTCAAAGCCGCCAATTCTTAAGAACTCGGCAGCTGCCTTTGGGTATACAGTTCTGTATATTCTGTCCGAATGAACAGGCCCTGGATTAGTTGCGATCGATTTAATCCCCATTTCTACAAGTTCCCACGCCAAGGCTTCTGTTAATCTATTTTTGGATCCCTGTGCAGAAGTATATGGAGCTCTGAACCGATAAGGCCTCTGCTCAAACTTATTCTCTTCAGAAAAAAATGTAGACACGGTTATGACTCTACCGCCTGTGCGCATTGTCCTGACGCCATGCGTAGTAGCACAAAAAGTCCCAGTCAAATGAATGGTGACACATTCCTTGAATTCTGCATAGTTAGCGTTAGTGAAGGCTTTTACCGGACCCGATATTCCGGCATTGTTTACTATTATATCGACTTCACCGAGTTTTTGTTTGATATTTTTGTACATTTCGTTTATTCCAACTTCATCTGACACATCTACACCCGGAAAGCTTTTGACAGTCGCTTTCGAACCTACCCTATTGATGGTTTCCGATAATACGTTTAATGTATTCTCTAGTGGCTCCTTTCTTCTTCCCATAATAACTATGTGCGCACCATTTTCTGCAAATTTTTTTGCAATTGCTTGGCCTATACCAGTTCCGCTGCCAGTAATTACTACTACTTTGCCCAAAAATTTGAGAGGTACGTGAATATGAGTCTCCACGGCCTTACGACCCTCGCATTACTATTAAAGGTAATGAAGTAGTTTTAAATTTGCACCAATAGCAATGGAGAAGTACATTAGCTAAAGCTTTACTTAATTCCATAATACGACGACCATGTTAGGAACTGTACTGACATTTATTAAGTGGCAACATCTGGGTATAATATTGAGAGTTCCAGAGGCCAAATTTATGCTTAATTCGAAGGATGGTACTGTAGAGATAGAGGGACCAGCAACTTTTGTCGATAAACATCTGGAGAAGATCG
>JAICVW010000624.1 GCA_025935105.1 Nitrososphaeraceae archaeon | reverse complement strand
TTGAAAATAATCCATTGGTTATGATCACTATCTGGCACCTTAAGAAACTGGCCTGGCCAAAGAAAAACCTACTGCAAATGCATAATAGAACAAGCATAATTATACCAATTGATATAGCTTGTCTTTGGCATCAGCATACAATGGTCAATCATAGACTATATCATTTGATCGAAAAGCTCGCATTTATCATATGAGGCAAATAAGTATATTGAAGTAATTATGAGCATTGATTAAAGTGGAGGAGAATACAAGCGCCTATAATGGATCTCAAGCCATAATCGACATAGTAAATCTTCTCAAGAAAGAAACTCAGGCAACCACCTTACAATCCGTTCCGTTTGATATTTATTCAAACGCGGCCAGCACGATCCAAGCCCTCCGTGTTTCTACCTTTGAGGACCTAGAAGGCCTAATAGGAAACGGTATGATAGAATTAATTTCTGATTCAATTAATCTTCTATTCAAAGCACGGTATCAGAAAATGATGAATCGCTTGGAAGCCATGCCGACCTCATCAAAATCAGAAAAAACATCTCCTACGTCAACAGACTATTCAAAAATGACTGATGAGGAGAAGTATCTCTTGGAAGCTGCTAGAGATCTCAGAAAGAGAAAAAACGAAATGCTTAATGCATTAGACATTGGGAGGCCAGGAATACTGGAATCGCTCTCAAAAGAAGTACGTTTGAAACAGATATTGATCATGTTTCTAAAACCAATGGAACAATTTATGGGGGTAGATTTGAACAAATATGGGCCATTTTTGAAAGAGGATGTAACAGCTCTCCCTGCTGAAAATGCAAGGTCCCTCATAGAAAGAAAACTTGCTATCGAATTACAGAATCGATAAGTAATCTGGACACAGGATAGATTTTTTCGTATGCGATTGTCTAAGAAGTGACATGATAACGATACGAACCAGCTAACGTGTCTTATTCGAGATAGATTTCGATTGCTCTGCAGATCTTGCTTTATAATATAGATTGACCTTTCCATTGTGGCAGGCATCTAGTTGCCCACTATTAGCAGAACATACCTGGGAAACGAGATCTTTAAGCTGATTATCACACGCCTGAACTCCCTTCGGCAAGGAATTCAAGCAAAAATCGACTATGGAATTTAGCCTCGTGTTTAGAGTGCTTTGATTTTCAATGGTATTAGGTGTAGCTGTCGAAGCTCGGTTGTAGAGGGATATTGCACCGACCAATACAGATGAGCCCAGTACAGCCATTAGTACAACTACCATTGCTTTCTTGGTTGTTACCACTATAAGCTTATGCTATGTCTATGATGCGTATATATTATACGATAAAAGCCTAGGAACTATACGCGTGTCTGAGAGGAAAATTGACTAATTCTACACTATCTCTCTTGGAAAAGTCAGTGAACAAATCCTCAGAATTTCGGTCAACAAACCAGACGGAAATAACAATGATTTGCTCGTCTACAGATAGATGAACTATATTTACATTATATGCTTTCGTTGGCTGGAATTTTATGTTTTTGAAGCCATACGTCATGGGTTGTCGTAAAGGTTCAATATCTCTGGTAGGATTATAGTATGTGTCTCCTAGGTCATTGTTTAGATGAATTTTATCGAAGCATGACAAAACTTAATGCCTCCTCCATCCCTGATCAGTTCAAGTTAGGCCAAAAAGCATTTGTCGCATGAATACCGAGATCGAATTTATATTAGAAAGGATATTCTGCTAAAGTTGACTGAATATGGCGAGCTTAATCAAACCTCATTGTTAAGCTATTGTGGACTCAATTTAGTCAAGCATAAAGACATAGTTAGTGACTTGGAACAAAAGGGATTTATTAGTAAGCTTGAAGAGCCTTGGGGCAATAAAAAAATAATTAAATACAAAATAACTGAAAAAGGTAGAGAATTCTGCAGAAGAATTTTAGAGCCCTATGAGGAAATGTTTCCAAGAAAATGAAGCTGGGCCGTAATAGCATTGCTTTGGTTGCATTACTAATCTGACAGTGTTTCTTACAAGACTGAAAAACCTCAAAGTGTGTTTCTTACAAAAAAATAAGGTTTAGCTACTTGAAGAAGTAATCCGCCTTATTGTATGCAGACACTCTATTGCATTCTGGACAGTTCTCTCTACTACTATCCAAGCCTATATTCCGCAGTGTCTCCGCGTTCATTTGTGTGGCATATGGATACTCAAATCCGCATTTTTTGCACTTCACCATTAGCAGAGGCATATATAAATAAAGTGGCACATACAACTATATTAATGTTTTATTCGATTCAATCATTTTTGTTTATCATAGGCCATTAGTGTCCCCCTATATTAATTAGGCCAATTTATCATCAGAAAATCATAGAATGCGGCTTGTAAAGAAACTCGAGATATCTTCGAAGGACAAAATTATTGAATTTCTAAATTCTGAACCTGTTGGAAGAATAGGCTCAATAG
>JAICVW010000638.1 GCA_025935105.1 Nitrososphaeraceae archaeon | reverse complement strand
TAGACATTGGATTGTTGAAAGGACCCACTCTTGGATGAATAGGTTTAGACGATTATTGATACGATGGGAGAAAAAAGTAGAAAACTACGTAGCTATGTTGCATTTTGCTTGTGCATGGATTACCTACAGAGCAACACGACTTTTCGCATAGGTTCTTAGAATAAAGAGGCCTCTGTTTTGCTTGTTTGCATAGTTGCTGTTGACGGTAGGTCTGGGAACTTGTCTTTCATACTTTCTTCCACTATTGTGCTAGCTTCTTCTATGATTTTCATGGTATCTTCATTCAATTCTGGGCTACTTGGAGCTATGTCGGCTGTCGGAATATGGCCAGACTCATTCATTATATTGCCCAAAAGATTTGATATTTCACCTAATGATTGATCTGCTTTTGGCATCATCGATGATAGCCTCCCTTGAATTCCTTTTATCTCCGACATAGCCGGACTAAGAGTTACAACAACGTTTCCTAACTCGGTAATAGTGTTTAATCTCAGCTGAATTTGTTCAAGAGCCAGCTTTGCTGACAGCACCATCTGCGACATTTTCCTGACTTGAGATAATTCACTAGACAATACCTTTGCGTAGTGAGAATCATGATTTTGTAATGAATAAACAATTCGTTTAAAGATAAGTTGATCTTTTTCCTGCATCTTCATAGAGATGCTATCAAGTTTTGAGATCTGAAGATGCAACCTGTTTTGCGCTTCTTCTATTCTAGGCTTGAGAGGAGGCTGTGGCTTTAATCCCTCAAGAAGTTTATTTCCCACATTTTCTGTGTGAGGTTTTATCCATTTATTTCCAAATGACATTTGTAAACTGATTCCAGATACTTATCATTAGGTTAGTCTAAAAAGCTCCCAAGTCTCTATGGTATATGTCACCGCAGTAACTGATCCAAAAGTTACTTGAAAATTATGTCAATTGGCGTCGCTTCTTATCGCGAATGATATTAAACAAAATGTGACTAGACCCGTAGTAACTAACGAGGCAATCGGCCATATTTGTTCTATTATAGTACAAGTCACCCTGAGGAAAATAATCTCCCAATAGTTGTCAAATCAGACTAATTAGATCGATCAATGTACATCCAACCAATTTAATCAGAGTCAACAAGCCAACCGAAAGAGCGAATTCTGTCTTATGATCAGGAAGTACCTAGTAAACTAGAGGCATAAAAAGAACTGGTGAGTAGATTCCAAGACATGCATAAAAAAACAAACGAACTTTGATTTATTTTTATTTGATTTATCTTAGTACAGCGCAAGGAATACTACTCTACGTTTTTCAAAAAAATTTGCGTCCTGATATAGAACTCATCTGAAAAGTCTCATTAGATTCATTATACAACCAAGTTGAACAAATCCTACATAGGTTGATGATAATCTCTCTTATCTAGTATTGATTCGTCTTAAACTCTTGAGCCCAAACATCTTTTTCTATGCATGTTCAACATACATGGTCCACGAATATAGAAAACCGATCTTACCACTCGGGACATAGAATTCAAAAGTTCGCTACGACCAGAGAACATATAGAGAAACTGCAAAAGTTTAGAAACTCTACACTCTAAAAGTCAATTCTTGGTGAAGATGCAATCCGAAATCCTCGATCTGCGGTTGGTGTTTTAATGTCCATCGGGTCTGGATGGCGGCACTCAAGCATAGTATAGTGGATGGCTCCATCAACAACTACTTAACTAGTACGGTGCCTATCTAGTAGCAGTGTCTAATGAATTTCTCGAAGTTTCGTTCCACGTCTTCGTAGATGGTATTCATGATCGAATATACAGTCGAATTACTGAACAAATCGATAAAATAGCTCCCGAAATCATCAAAACCAGACACACTCAAAGTACAAATTTTATCGATGTGTTGGCCCATTGCGATGAATCTAGAGTCGATGAAAGTCTCAAAGAGATAAAAAAATTGCTAACGTAAGTGATGTAGTTATAGAAAGAGAGAAACATGTCAAGAATATCATGGAGCCTATAAAACTCATAGATTGTTTTTCGTGGACTGTTAAGGAAGATCCAATAGCCGAAATCATAATGGCGTTAAATGCCAAAAATTACTACTCGGCTCTATCTTAATCAGCCGTTAACACACAGAGCCCGAAGCATATGATCACTTACTTATTTACCCTTTAGAGCTGTCTATTGCATCCATTATTACCTGGGTTGCATGGACACCGAAGTTTGTCTTACAGTAGTTTTCATTCCTCAGTTTTGAGTTGAGTTTATCTGCCTTGATTAATTCAGAAACCCGATTTACTGCAGCAAGATAGCTCATACTAGATCTCCACGTCAGTATAATTG